>CALXDC010000017.1 GCA_944386975.1 uncultured Oscillospiraceae bacterium
CAGATCGGAGTGTATATCGCTATAAAGTACGAAAAATAGTTAGAAAAAAGTTCCAAAGCCGCTTGGTAAGGATGAGGCCGGCAGTTTGAATCCGTGGTCGGTAGATAAGGTCCAATTCCTGATCCTACCGAGTGAAATGGCAAATTTACTTGATTGATGTACCGCAGCGCACGACTCAGGCTGAAATGGAAGGATAGAAGCGGACAGGCAGATTTTCCGCCGTTGGCTTTTTTACCGGAAAGAGGTATACTGGTGTTAGAACGCCACAGATCCGGCGGAGACGGACGACAGCTCACGAGAACACCGGGCACGGATTTGCCGCTTCAAGAGGCGAGGGGTGGAACGCCCCAAGCGCAATCCGGAGACCGTTTGTATGCGCGGGCGGACCTATCCCCGTGTCTATCCATGCGCAGGAGGTGCCTATGCAGGTCAATATCTGGAATATTTACCACAGACTCTCCTACCCAAACAAGATTCCCCTTGTCAAAGATGGAGGCGCCACCATAAAAGGGGTGCGCTGGATCGTGTCCAAGGACCTGAATCCCGACATGGTTTACATCGGCCGGGAGGCGGAGTTTTTTGCCGACATTACGGGAAATACCCTCATTGTCCACCGTAACGATATGATTCTGGTGCAAAATGCGGAGCCGGAGGAGGTCTTCAACGAGGTCTCCTCCATTATGGATCTGTACCAGTGGTGGGACGAGGCCCTGGAGGCCTGCGCCGCCAAGCCCAACGGACTGACGGAGATGCTGGCGGCCAGCGGAGAGATCTTTCAAAATCCCATTTTTCTTTACGCCCCCGACGGCAAGGCCCTGGCCATCGCGCCGGGGTATCCGCCCTCCATTCACTGGCACTGGGCGGAGATTTTGGAGCACCACGGCCTTACCGAGGAGCGGATGAGCTATCTGAAGGACGCCATCGGATTGACGGATGTCTTTCAGGATCGAAAACCGACGATCCACGATTTCTGTCAGGAAGACGAGCCCCAATACCTGCACTGCAGCCTGGTGATCAACGGCTATATGGCCGGTCACTTTGTCATTTTCGCAATGTGCCGCCCCTTTGAAGACGGCATAGAAACTCTGGCGTCCCGCCTGATAGAGCACATCCTCCGGTATATGTCCAAGCACTACGAGGAATACAACCCTACGTCCCACACCAGTACGATCCTCTCCGCGATGATTCACGGACGCCCCTATGAGGAAAAGGGTCTCTTCCGGAATCTGCTGGGGTGGGACGATGAAAGGGACGTCTATCAGGTCTATCTCCTGAAGGAACTGGTGAAGGGGGAGCCTGTGCTGCTGTCACGGACTTGCTTAAAACTCTCTTCCTCCTTGCAGGGCGGCGTAGTTTTTCAGGAAAATCAACTGTTGCTGGTGGTCCTCAACCTGAGCCGCAGCGCCCGCAGGCCAAAAGAGGTGGAGGACCTTTTGGATTCCCTGGGACCGAATTTTTGCTGCGGCGTCAGCGCTCCTTTCCAGAAGATCCGGCAGATCAGCCGCTACTACCGGCAGGCTCTCGCGGAGGTGATCCGCTGCAAGGAACAGCATCTTCGCCGCTCCCGGGGCGTGGACCATATCGGAGACCATCTTCTGTCCCTCCTCCGGGCGGATCCCCTGAATGAGACCTATATCGTCCCGGAGCTTCGGACCCTCCTGAAATATGACCGGCAGGAGGAGACCGCCTACTATGAGACCCTCCGGGCCTGGTTTTACAGCGGCTTCCACCCAACCTCCGCCGCCGCGATGCTGGGCATCCACCGCAACAGCTTCAACTACCGCATGGACCGGATCCGCCAGCTGATCCCCTTTGAGAGGATCGACACCGCTGCCGCCGACCCGGAGCGGAGGCGCATCAACGACTACTTTTACTCCTTCATGTATCTGGATTCCGTAGACAGCCTGTAACGGGCTGTCTACTTTTTTGCACAAAGCCATCCTTTTTATGCACAGAAACACATATACCAATTCCGGTGGACTCTGTATAAAATATAGGTAAAGAGGGGCGAACACCAGGATTTTGCAGAGGGATCCAAACAAAATCCGCAGATGGATCCGCACAAGATGAGGATCTGCCGCACCCCGGACGAGACCGTATCGCCTGCAGAAGAGATCAAAGGAGGTATATGTATGAAGATCTACGAGGAGCGTCTCAACAGAATCAAGGCCGCCATTGCGCTGGAGCCTGTGGACAAGGTGCCGGTCATCTCCGGTTTGGCCGCCGGCGCCGCGCCGATGACCCACACGAAGGTATCCGATTATCTGAAGGATATGGAACTCAACTGCACCTGCAATCTGAAGGCTACGGAGATGTTGGGGAACGTGGACGGCGTACAGGCCACCCTGGCTACTCCGGAGGGACTGCCCTCGCTGTGGCTGTCCAATATCGGCGTGCCCGGAGAGGATATTGAGGACGATCAGCTGTGGCAGGTGATCGAGAAGGAGCTGATGACCCAGGAGGACTACGACATCATTCTCCGTGACGGTTATGGCCCCTGGCTGGAAACCTTCATGAAGGAAAAACTCCGCGATCCCATGAAGAGAATGCGCCCCATGGTGGAGTATACTCCGACTGCCAACCAGCGTTTCCGGGATGCGGGATATGTGATCGTCAAGGACGCCTATTTGACGACGCCCTTCGAGATGCTCTGCGGCGGACGGTCCATGGAGGCCTTCCTGGTGGACGACCTGATGGAAATTCCCGAGAAGCTGGACGAGGTCTTTGCGGTGGTCCACAAGTACAATATGGAGCAGTACATTGCCAACTTTGAATCTCCCAACAAGCCCTTCGGCGCATGGGTGGGCGGCTGGCGCGGCACCCCGGAGACCCTGAACCCCGCCATGTTCCAGCGCTTCTCCTGGAAATATTACCGGGAGCTGGTGGACCTCTGCATTCAGTATGACGTGGTGCCGATCCTGCATCTGGACGCCTGCTGGGACCGGGGACTGGCCAACTTCCGGGATATCCCCGCCAAAAAGGCGGTCATGGCGCTGGACGGTAAGACGGATATCCACTTGGCGAAGGAAGTGGTGGGAGATATCATGTGTGTTATGGGCGACGTGCCCGCCTCCATGCTGGCTTTCTCCAAGCCCCAGGAGGTCTACGACTACACCATGAACCTCATCAAGACGGTGGGGCCCACCGGCTATATGGTCTGCTCCGGCTGCGACATCCCCTTCAACGGCCGGGTGGAGAACATGCAGATGATGGCCAAGGCCGCCGACGACGCCGCCAAGCGGTAAGGGGAAGAGACGGTGATCCTTTCCCGCCGCATGAGATACGAAGGGGAGGTGCCGCGTGGAGCGGATCGGTGAGCAGATCCCGGTGGACGTCATTACCGGGATGAAGGGGGCGGGGAAGACCACCCTGATCAACGCCCTGCTGGAGGGCCCCTACAGAGACAGCCGGGTCGCCGTGTTTACCAACGAGATGGGGGACGTCCCCTATGGGGAGGCGTGCCGGGTACATCCTGTCCTGGGGGGCTGCATCTGCTGCACCGCCCAGGCGGAGCTGATTGACGAGATCCGAAGGGCCGTCCGGGAGGAGCATCCGGAGCATCTCATTGTTGAGATGTCCGGAAGAGGGACGATACGGGACCTTCTCCAGATGTTTTCCTATCTTCCGTCCTGCGGCCTTTATCAGCTGATTTATGTGCTGGACATACGGAAGTGGAAGGCGCTGGCCGCCGTGCTGAGCGATTTTCCCCAGCAGATCCGAAGTACGCCCGTCCTGCTCTTCAGCCGGTGGGAGGAGGCGTCCCCAGAGCTGCGGTCTGCCTCTGTGGAGCAGATCCGGCAATGGAATCCGGACATTCTGCTGCTGACAGACCCCTCCCAGGCGGAGCCGGAGAACCACTATGGGCGCTGCGGCGGTTTGCGGCGTGGAGCCGACCTGCCTTCGACCCCGGCGGCCTGCAGCTGGCGCTGGGGTGGGGAGCGCCCGACCGGAGCGTCCGCATTTGGCGAGGAAGAGGCGCCGCCCCGATTTAAAAATAAGATCCGCTATCCATCCGCGGGAAAACGTCGCTGACCGCCCTGCGTTGCTCTGGAAAAGCGGAAAGTTCATGAAAAAGAGCAAATGTACGAATTGCCGTACATTTGCTCTTTTTTATTGAGGGAGTGCCGCCGCGCTGTGGGACTTGCTATACACTGCAATCCAACCGCAGCAGGCTCGACCTGCGGATTCCAACAGGATCTCGGCCAGCCTCTGCTAAATGCCAAAGTAATACCCTTTGTCCAGAATCTCCTCCATGCTCTCCAGCCTGGCCCGGGTTTCCTGATAATCATTTGCCATGACACAGGTGTACAGGTAATTGCTGATGAACATGGGGGGGATCATGCTGTCTTTTGTCATAATCCCGGACTGCAGACTGCAACAAAGGAAAATATCCCCCAAATGCTGAATGGTATCGTGTGGTTTGCTGGTAATCAGGATCACTGTAACGCCTTTTTCCTTCATTGCGGAAAGCAAGCCGGATACAATTCGCTGATATCGCGGGAACATATACGCAATGCAGACGTCCCCGGCCTTTGCCCCCACAATTTCCTCCGGATACATTCCGCCGACGCCGCTGATCAAGTGAACATTTCCCCGCACCTGGCTGAGATTGGCTGCCATATAGTGGGCAAGGCCGAATGTGGAGCGGACGCCCAGAATGAACACCGTGTGGGCCTTGTTGATTGCCTCCACGGCTTCATGCAGACTGTCTGAATTCAGCAGCGCTGCACTGCGCTTCAGGCTGTCAATTTCGGCGTGTAAAAGATCATGGAGGATGTTGTCTTTCTGCAAAAGCGCATAGCTTTCGTCATATCGTTCCGGCAGGCTGACCTTTTTCACCAGGCTCTGCTGAATACTTTGCTGCATCTGCGTATATCCGTCATATTGAAGCGTCCGCGCAAAGCGTATGACTGAGGTCGTACTTACGCCGATTCCTGTCGCCAATTCCTCCAAAGTATTGAAAGCGACTTGAGAAGAGTTGTTTAAGATATAATCCGCAATTTTTTGCTCCGTTCGTGTCATTCTATCATATTTAGCATGAATCCGTCCGGTTATTGACATGATATATACCGCCTGCTACTACACAATTTTACCAAATCATATAGTAAAATATTCATGCTGTCAAGAATTTCCACTATATTTTATGGCAAATCTTCTTCCTCTGTGCCATTATTTAAATCGGACATGAGGTGTAAAATCATACATTACTGCGTCGGGATTTTCTTGGGCTGACCGATAAATACAGTCCATGGCATATACGCTCTCGCCTCCGCGGGGGGCGCAGCTCTTGCACGCCTCCGCTTCCAGGCCGATGCCGATATCAATAACGACATCCCAGATTGTCCCTCCACCCCGTTGAGAGGGAATTGTCAGCATCCCGTGTTCTTTGGCATACTGTCTGGCCTGAATCGCTTCGGTTATTGTGCCAATCTGGTTGGGCTTGAAAATAAATCCCTGCACGGCCTTCTCCTGATAGGCTCGGGCCAACAATTTGGGGTTTGTCGTCGTCAGGTCGTCGCCGATGAGAATGGTTCGCGTCAGCTCCTTCGATGCACGCCGAAAGCCCTCCCAGTCGTCCTCCTGCAGAATATCCTCAATAAACAAAAAGGGGAATTTTTCTGTGAGTTTTTTTGCGTATGCAATTTGCTGGTCGGCAGAAACCTGCTCACCGTTCAGGTAATATGTATCCGTCTTTTTATCGTACATCTCCGAAGCCGCCATATCCAAAGCATAGGCCACTTTATCCTGATAGCCGCACTGGCGCACTGCTGCATCCAGCATCTGCATAATGGCCTCCGGGTCCTCTGTGGGAGGCATCCACCCGTGGCTATTGCCGATCTGGGCCGGCCGTCCCCCCATTTCTTTGGAAAACACCTGGCCGATGGCATGGTGCACGCGGACAATGATTTCCATTGCCTCTGTCATATCCTTGGCAAGGTACGGACAAAAGGTGAACTCCTGAAAACAGACAACCTTGTCCGTATACCTTCCGCCAATGATGCTGTTTGCCGTAGGCAGCGGAATGGTTTGAATCGGCTTTTGGGCAATGTACTGGTACAAGCTCATTTTCTCCGCTTCCGCCATGGCCTTGGCACAGGCGATGGATACGCTATAGATCGCATTGCTGCCCAGATGGCCCTTATTCTCCGTGCCGTCCAGTTCTATCATGCGCCTGTCCACCGCTTCCTGATCCGCTGCATCCATTCCGATAATGGCAGGACCGATGATTTCATTTACGTTCCGTACCGCGTGAAATACACTTTTCCCGCAAAATTTGTCAGGATCATTATCGCGAAGAACAACGGCCTCGTGGCTGCCCACCGATGTGCCGGTAGGGGCTGCTCCTCTGCCCAGCGCACCGCAGGCGAGAATAACGTCAACCTCCACGGCGGGGCGGAACTTACAGTCCATTACCTGCCTGGCGTGTACTGCCTTAATTGTGGTCTCCTGCATACATCCGACCTCTTTTCATTCGCAAAATTTTTGCAGGCTGCTAAAGTCAAACATCTTTGCGCGGGGATTTTCATCCGCCGCCCGGTACAGCGCATTGCATGCATAGATCCGTTCTCCGGACCGGGGCGCGCTGTTTTTTACCGCCGGTACCTGCAGGGCCAGACAGAGATCCATCACCACGTCGTCGATTACCCCTCCCCCTCGCTGAGAGGGGACCGTGATCATTCCGTGGCTCTTGGCAAACGCATGGGTCCGCAGACTCTCGGTGATGGTTCCCACCTGGTTCGGCTTGAAGATGAATCCCCCGATGGCGTGCTCCTCATATGCCCGGCGCAGACGCTGCTCGTTGGTGACGATGAAGTCGTCGCCAATGAGAATTGTTTTTTCGATTTCTTTCATTGCCTTCCGGTATCCGGCCCAGTCGTTCTCGTCCAACAAGTCCTCAATATACAGGAACTTATACTGCTCGGACATTTTCTTCCCAAAGGCAATCATCTCCTCGCGGTCGATCTGCTTTCCGTTCATATAATAGGTTTCGCTCTTGGGATCATAAGCTTTGCGGGAAAAGCGGTATTTTGCACAAAAAAAGAGAGCGCGCCGCAGGAGACGACTATATCAAGCAGTTGAATGTTGTTTGTGCCAGCGGATATCAACAGGTGGGAAACCTTTCGGGCGGAAACCAGCAAAAGGTTGTTCTTGCAAAATGGCTCTACACAGAATCAGATATCCTCATCTTTGATGAACCGACAAGAGGCATTGACGTTGGTGCACGTCAGGAGATCTACCGCGTTATGGACAACCTGACAAAAACCGGTACATCCATCCTGATGGTATCTTCCGATCTTCCCGAAATCATGGCGATTGCAGACCGTATCTATGTGATGCGGGAGGGCCGGTTTGTAGCGGAATTGGCTTGTGAAGATACGACACAGGAGGAGGTTATCGCTTATGCGACAGGAGGGCGAGAAGCGGATGAAATTTACTAAAAAAGACGTCCTGTCTAAGCTTTGAACAGCCCCAGATTGTGCGGACAGTACAAAAAAGAGCCCCTGGTAGGAAAGATTAAGTTTTAAGCGGAGAGGCGTCGCGCCAGCGGCGCCTCTCCAGTTTTTAACTGGATGCGCTCATGGTTGTAGAAGTAAATATAGCGATCAATCAACTCATTGGCCTGTGAGAAGGTAGCTGGTTTGCGGCGGTAAATACATTCTGTTTTGAGGATAGAGAAGAAATTCTCCGCCATTGCATTGTCATAGGGGTTTCCACGTCTTGACATAGACGGCGTAATGCCGTATGTTTGAGTTAGCTCAAAATATGCTTGTGAGGCGTACTGAGCACCTTGGTCGCTGTGGAGCTGCAACTCCGCAGCGACCTTCTTTTTCTCCTGCTTCATTGCCAGATGAATGGTGTCCAGAACCAGATTCACCGTTTGTTCCGTTCCGGTTTTGTAGGCCACAATGCTGTTGTCATAGAGGTCCCGGATCATGGACAGGTATAGCACGCCCTGATTGGTGTGGATGTAAGAGATGTCCGTTACCCATTTGCTGTTGGGCTTGTCTGCGTGAAAGTCCCTATTCAGCAGATTCTTGTACTTGTGTACCTGCTGCCCCATCTGCTGCCATTTCCTGGGTCGGCGGATTTCAGACAACAGGTCATACTTCTTCATAATTCTAAGTACAGTTTTGGGATTGCGGAAGATATTCCGGCTTTTCAACCATAGCCACATCCGTCGGTACCCGTAGGTGCGAAAACTGCGTTCCCGCTGTTGTGCGATGAGTTCTGCAAGAGCTGCGTCCTTTTCCGGCTTGCCAAGGCGATGGACAAAGGCATAGTAGCCGCTTCTGGATACTCCGAAGAATTTGCACATGACTGCTACGGGATACTCTGTTTTGTGACGATAGATGATATGATACTTTACCTTTGCCCTCACTTCCTTCCTGTGAAGCGCAGAAAATCCCGCAGTAGTTTATTTTCCATGCGAAGCCGTTGGATCTCATAGGCCTGCTCTGCCACAAGGTCTCTTGGCGCAGCATCTTTTCTCGGCCGTCCTTTCGGCCGTGGGCGGATTCCGGCTTCCAGCTTTCGTTCTTTTTGGCACTCACGCTTAAGTAGTCTTTTTACCACCTGCTTATCCCGGAAACCATAGTATTCTGCGACTTCCCGTTGTGTTTTCCCCTCTGCCAGCATGGACTTGATCTCTGGCAGCAGCACTTGAACATGTGTGTAATTTCGTTTCTTCATGACAAAACCCCCTGATGTAGTCTATTTTCCTACATCAGGGGGCCTTTTGTCACTGTCCAGTTTTACTGGACCTGTTCACTTCCTACCAGTGGAGCCTTCTATGCCATTATCATATTTGTTGTTGCCTTCTCTCTGACCGCCGACAACTACCTGTCTGTCGGGAATCTCATCAATCTTCTCAGACAGGCCAGCGCCTTCTGCATCATCACAGCGTGCCTTTTCCTGGCGCTTTTGACTGGGCAGAATGATTTGTCCGTTGGCGCCACAGCAAGTCTCAGCTCGGTGGTGGCGGCTCTTGCACTGCAGGGTGGATATGGCGTGGGAGCGGCAATCTGCCTCTCGCTGGTTATCGGTGTGGCGATGGGCGCATGCAACGGCGTTCTCATCAGCCGGACAAACATTGCCCCGTTTATTATCACGTTTGCTACCATGAGCATCGGCGAAAGCCTGGGCCTGATTATTACGGGCGGACATACGGTTCCGGTGAACGAACCTGTGATTCTTGCCATTTCCGGCTATCTTGTTTTTGGCACCCTGCCGGTCTGTGTGGTCATTACGCTGATCATCTTCCTGATTCTGTGGTATGTCATGAAAAAACGGCCGTTTGGCACAGCGCTATATGCCATCGGCGGAAATACTGAGGCTGCCACGGCCTCCGGTATCAATGTGCCCAGACATAAATTCATTGTATATATCGTCAATGGCATATTGGCGGCGATTGCCGGATTGATTCTGGTGGCGCGTATCGGCACAGCCAACCCGACCCAGGGAATCGGACTTGAGTTCGAGGGCATCTGCGGTGCGGTCCTTGGCGGAACAGCGCTTTCCGGCGGCCGCGGATCGATCGGCAACGCATTTCTCGGCGCCTTTGCCATTGCCATCATGAAAAACGGGTTGAATATGCTTGGGATGAAAACCGGCTATCAGATGATTGTCCTCGGTACAATGGTCGTTGTCATCATGGCCTTGGATGCGGTAACGAACGCCGTGAAAGGAGGACGGGCAAAATGACAAAGAGAAAGGCGCTTATGTCAGAGCTGTCGCGCCCTCTGCTGGTCGTGCTGCTGTGCTTTATTATTGCGATCATCGAGCCGAGATTCCTTCAACGCTCCAACATCCTGAATGTTCTGCGCCAGGCATCTATGCTGCTGATGATGTCCATCGGTATGCTGTTTGTCATGCTGCTTGGACGGGGCATGGATCTGTCCATCGGCGCAACCTTGTCCATGACAAGCTGTTTTGCCGCGACAATCATGAGCATCAACACCAAAAGCGTTCCGATGATGCTGCTTGGTATGCTGGTCGGCTTGGGGCTTGGCGCAGTGATCGGCTATATCAACGGCGCGTTGGTTGCGTATTTCAATCTGCCGGCCATGCTGGTGACGTACGGTACGCGGCAGGTGATACGAGGAATTGCCTATCTGCTCATGAGCGAAACCGTCATACGCAGGATGCCGGACTTTATTACCTTCATTGGAACGGGCAATTTTCTTGGAATCAGCATGCCCATCTGGATTTCGGTAATCTTTACAATTATTGTCGCGCTGGCCTTGACACGAACTTCGTTTGGCAGACGCTTCTTCTTGGTGGGAGCCAATGACAAAGCCGCTACGTTTTCCGGCATCAATGCGAAGTCCACCATCATTTGGGGATTTGTTTTGAATGCGCTTTTTGCAACATTGGCCGGATTCATATACATAGGCCGCCTGAGCGCCGCGGAGGCGCAGATTGGCGAGGATTTCCATTTCAATGCCATCGCGGCCTGCGCCATCGGCGGTGTGTCGTTTAACGGAGGCGTGGGAAGCCCCTACGGCGTTGTCTGCGGCGCGCTGATTCTGCAGCTGCTGCAAAACGCCATGAACCTGATGGGCGTTGACGCCAACTGGAATAAGTTTGTTCAGGGTACCGCCATCATTATCGCAGCGTTGATTGATTATTTTGCCCGGCGGAAGCAAAAATAGTACCAACCGAAAGCAGAACCCATAGTCACGGTTTCTATCGATGCATACACATCGTAGGAATAAAATTGATTGAGGAGGAACCGATATGAAAAAAAGTTTTGCATTGCTCTTGGCCCTTGTCATGTCCATTTGTTTGGTAGCGTGCTCCAATGCAGCGGAGACGGGGGGGAACAACAATCCGCAGGGCGACACCGGTGAGTCGGGATCCGATATCACCATCGGTATTTTTGTAAAGGACAATACCAACCCGTTCTGGCGCTATGTGGTCAGCGGCGCCATGCAGGCCGGTGAGGACCTGGGCATCGAGGTGGTGGAGTATACGCCGGCTGTGGCCCAGAATGTTGAGCAGCAGGTCTCTCTGATGCAGGATGCGATTCAGAGCGGGATTGACGGAATCGCGGTGTGCGCCATTGACTCCGATTCCTTGATGGACAGCTGCAAGCAGGCTATGGAGGCGGGAATTGTAGTGGTTCCCTTCAACTCCAGAATGGATGAGCTCGGCTGCGAGACCTTCGTGGGAATTGACAACTATGAAGCCCAGATGCTCATTATGGAGGAGCTTTACGAGCAGCTCGGCGGTGAAGGCAAGGTCGTGATTCTGGAGGGCAACCTGGGCGGATATGTCAACAATGTGCGAATGGAGGCGATTACCGATTTCCTGGAGGAGCATCCTTCCCTTGAAGTGGTCGCCGACCAGTCCGGCGATGGCCAGCGCGAGTTGACCATGACGGTCATGGAGAATATTCTCCAGTCCTGCGATGAGATTGATGCCGTCATCTGCCATAACGACAACATGGCCATGGGCGCATATCAGGCGATTCTGGCTGCCGATCGTGTGGGCGAGATGATTATCACGGGATTTGACGCCCAGGAGGAGTGCATCCTCTCCATGATTGAGGACGATCCTCCGCGGGTTGACATCACCGTTGATCAGGCGCCCTACAGCCAGGGCTACCTCTCCGTGGAAGCGGCGTACAAGCTGATCATGGGCGAAGAGGTGGATGCGGAAATCCCCACCGGCGGTACCATTGTCACGCCTGAGAATGCCCAGGAAGTGTACGATAACTTCTACACGGTGCGATAACTTCTACACGGTTTCGCAAGCAATCCTGGTTTCACGCTGCGGGTTGCATGGATTTCCCGGATTAACATAGGCAAAGGAGAAGGTGGCGCGGTGAATCAGAAATGATACGCCGCGCCACCTTTAAAACCGATTTCACCGCCGCTGTGTTTGGTTCCCTTCGTACCAAAGATACCTGCTGCGGCGATGCGTGGAGGATATGACAAGATGAAGACTCTCAATGTTGCGATTATTGGCGCCGCAGGCTGGATTGGAAGCGTGCATGCCGAATGCTATACGCGGCTCAACGTCCTTGTTCCCGATGCCAAGGTTGTGCTGCACACAGCCGTTGATGTGGTGGAGGAAAATGCGAAGAAAATTGCGCAGCAGCTGAATTTTCTCAAATATACCACGGATTATCACGATGTGATCAACGATCCGGAGGTGGATATCGTCGATATCTGCTGCAACAACAATTTTCATAAGGAAATTGCCATCCAGGCGGCCAATGCCGGGAAGCATGTTTTCTGTGAAAAACCGCTGGCCATGACGGAGAGCGACGCATGGGAGATGGTGGAGACGGCGCAGCGGAATCATGTGATCAACGGGTGCAATTTGGTATATCGGAAATATCCGGGCGTGGCCTTTATCAAAAACCTGATTGAAGAGGGAAAGCTCGGCAAGCTCTACTATATCAAAATTCTCATCGAGCAGGATTCCCACGCGGATCCTCTGGATATGCATGCCTGGCTCTTCAACCGCGCCAAAGCCGGAGGCGGCACAATTGTCACCAACGGAACCCATCCCATTGATCTGTGCCGGTATTTGATGGGGGACTATGCGGAGGTCTGTGCCGTCAGTGAGACCTTCATCAAGGAGCGCCCCAAATTTGATCCCTCCCAGATCGGTATGGCGGGCAGCCGGACTTTTATTGAGAAACGCCCGGATATCATTGCGGGAGAGACGGAGAAGGTGGATGTGGACGATGCCACCGCCGCGCTGATTCGCTTTAAGGAAGGCGGCTTCGGCGTGCTGGTTTCCACCTGGGCCAAGCAGGGAACGCGGCACAACGTGGGATTTGAGGTGGTCGGCAGCAACGGCAGCGCCATCTTCAATACGGAGCGGCTGAACGAAGTGCAGCTCTATATCCACGATCATGACGATCGTTCCCGGATCGGATACACCACCATCTTTCTTGGAAACGAGCACCCGTACGGTGAGCTTACCAATATGAAATCGGGGTCCGGCATCGGCGGGAAGGACGTCTTTACCATTGCGATGAAGGATTTTGTGGAGAGTGTCATTGCCGGAAAGCCTATGAGCCCCAGCTTTTACGACGGATATGTGGCCGTCCGGTATCTCAAGCGGATCCAGCAATCTGCGGATGAGCATCGGTGGGTCAGCGCGGAATAATCTCAAAGGAGAGTCTTTCATGACGCAGGATATCAAAGTTGTTTCTCCGGGAAACCTGGCGGAGGCGCTGCAGATTTTGGAAAACGATCCGGGTGTTACGCCCATTGCCGGCGGGACGGAATTGGTTGGCGCTGTGCGGAGCGGAAAAAGGCGCCCGGGGGTTTTCCTGGATTTGGACCATTTGGGGCTGGATCGGATATCGCTGCGGGAAAACGAGGTGGAGCTGGGCGCAATGATGACGATGTCCCAGGTGATCGCATGTGAGCAGCTGAAGGGCGCCCCGTGGTCCCTTCTGCCCCGCGCGCTGTCTCAGATTGCCTCCTGGCAAATCCGCAATGTGGCCACAATCGGCGGCAGCCTTGCCGGCGGAATCCCGGGACTTGACGGGACATCCGCCCTGCTGGCGCTGAACGCAGGGGTAAAGCTGCAAAGCACGCGCGGCGCTTGCGTCATCCCTTTGTCGGACTTCTTTCTCGGACCGATGCGCACGCGATGCGGGCCGGGGGAGCTGATCACCGCCCTTGTATTGCCGAAGCCGCCGGCGGGGGGGCAGTGGTACACCTGCTTCCGGAAAATCGGCGTCCGCAAGGCATACGCCATGCCGATTGTGAACATGGCGTCTGTGCTCTCGGTGCAGGACGGCGTTGTTTGCTCCTGGCGGCTTGCGGTGGGCGGGGCGGCCAAAATCTCCCTGCTGCTGAATCGGACGGCGGCCCTTGCCGTAGGGAAGCCTCTGGACGCGGTGAACCTGGAGGAGCTGGAAAACTGCCTGCAGCAAGAGATTGCGCCGTCAGATTCCCTCCATGGCAGCGCGGCGTATAAGAGAATTTTGTGCCGCAACCTGCTTCGGGAGATATGGGAGGAGCTGCTGGCAGAGGAGGCGAGGGTGGAATGATGCTTCATTTCGTTGTAAACGGCAAGGAGACGCAGCTGGAAGTTGCCGACGGCGACTTGCTGCTGGATGTTTTGCGAGACCGGCTTGGGCTGCGCTCGGTCAAGCGAGGATGTGAAACCGGTGATTGCGGGGCCTGCACAGTGCTGATAGACGGCCTGCCGGTGGATTCCTGCATCTATCCCGCCTTTCGTGCGGAGGGAAAGCACATTTTGACGGTGGAGGGGCTGGGGACGCCCGGCAATCTGCATCCGCTGCAAAAAAATTTCAGAGAGCTGCTTGCTGCGCAGTGCGGTTTTTGCACGCCGGGAATGCTGCTGACGGCAAAGGCCCTGCTGGATCGCTGCAAATCCCCCTCCGAAGAGGAGATTCGGCAGCACATTTACGGAAACCTCTGCCGCTGCACGGGGTATCAGAAAATCGTGGAAGCCATCCGGAAGACAAGCGCAGAACAGTAGGAGAACAGCCATGCAGGAACACGAACTCGAGTATGTGGGAAAGCGGATTCCCCGGGTGGACAGCGAGCTGCAGGTTACCGGCTTGTGCAGTTATGGCGAAGACTATTACCGGCCCGGCATGCTGGTTGCCAAAGCGTGCTTCAGCCGCTATGCCCACGCGAAGATTCTGAAAATCGACACCTCCCTTGCGGAAAAAATGCCGGGTGTCCGGGGCGTGATTACGTATCGGGACGTCCCTGTAAACCGGAACGGCTGCGGATTTTACGGCATCGCCGATCAGCCGATTCTGGCGGAGGATACGGTCCGCTATCGGGGGGATTGCATTGCGGTGGTTGCCGCGGAGACCCGCGAGCAGGCGCAGGCCGCCGCCGCTGCGGTTCAGGTGGAGTATCTGCCCCTGCCGGCCGTCTATGACATCGACGAGGCCATGGCGCCCGATGCGCCGCTGCTGCATGAGGACCTCTTCCAGAGCAATATCCCGTATCATCTGAAGGCCTATTTAGGCGACGTGGATAGCGACTTTTCCCAGGCTGACTACATTATTGAAGGAACCTATGAGACCCAGAAATTAGAGCACACCTATATTGAGCCCCATGCGGCGCTGGCGGAAATAGAGCCGGATGGGAAGCTGGTGATCACCACAACCACTTCCCGGGTGTTCAACTATATCGGCGTCCTTGGAACCGTGCTGAATCTGCCCATGAGCAGGCTGCAGATCAAGGGGACGGCAGGCACAGGCGGAGGATTCGGCGGGAAAAATGAGGTGACCATTGAGCCGTGGGTGGCGCTGCTGGCCTTGAAGACCGGGCGGACGGTCCATATGGTTCTGACCCGGGAGGAGGATATTCAGCTCTCCACTGCCCGCCACCCCTATCGGATTCACTATAAAACCGGCGTCTGCAGGGACGGCAGGATCCTGGCGCAGCAGATTTCCCTGTACGCGGACACAGGCGCCTATCTTGCGCTGGGGAAATCCCAGCTCCAGAAGGCCACGGTTCATGCGGCGGGGCCCTATCACATTCCCAACATCCGTTCCGACGGCTATCTGGTTTTCACAAACAGCAAGATCGGCAGCGCAATGCGGGGAATGGGCATGCCCCAGGCGTGCTACGCCTGTGAGTCCCACATGGATTTTGTGGCAAAGCAGATCGGCATGGATCCGGTGGCATTTCGCCGCGTCAATATGTTCCAAGATGCGGGAAAGCTGCCGAACGGGCAGGTCGTCTGGTCGGAGCCTCTTCGCGCCACCATGGACCGTGCGTTGGAATTGTTTGAGGAGGGCTACCGGAAGGACCGGCCCCTTCCGCCGCACACATGCAGGGGAGTGGGGATGGCCCTTATGATCTATCCCCAGGACCCCTCCAACCCCTCCAGCAGCACGGGTGCGTTTGTCAAGGTTGACAGCGACGGGTCGGCTGTCGTCTACAATGGCCACTCCGATGTGGGACAGGGTTCTGCGACCATTCTGACACAGATCGCAGCGGAAACCCTGGGAATTCCGGTTGAAAAAATACGCTTTCTTACGGCGGATACCGTTACCACCCCGTATGACGAGGGCACCGGAGCGTCTCGGACCACCTATATTGTCGGTACCTGCGTGAAAAATGCCTGTGAGAAGTGCCGGGAGATCCTGTTTAAAGCGGCCGCCCTCCATTTCGGCTTTGCAGATCACCGGAAGTTTGCCATCCAAAATGGAGAAATCTATCTTGACACCTATCCGGATCTGCACATTTCGGTTGCACAGGCGGCCTATCTCAGCGAGCGGGTGTACGGCTTTCCCGTGATTGCCGCCGATTCCTATGCCACGCTCTCCAGTGCGGAGGACCCTGAAAACGGCCATTGCCGCCACTATGAAAAGCATGCCTATGCCACGCAGATTGCAGAGGTGGAGGTCAATACCGATACCGGCGAAATTTCGGTTACGCGGCTTGCCGCGGCCCACAGCTGCGGGCGGGCCATCAATCCCATGATGGTGGAAGGGCAGATTCAGGGCGGGATTCAGATGGGCTTGGGACAGGCGCTGATGGAAAACCTGATCGAAAGCCGGGACGACGGACGGGTCGTGACCAATACTTTGCGGACGTATCAGATTCCCACCGCTGTGGATATGCCCAGGGAGCTGAAGGTGGCATACGTGGAGGTGCACGATAAGGACGGCCCCTATGGGGCGCTGGGGGTGGGGGAGCCCGCCCCGGTTCCGACGCCCGGCGCGATTCACAATGCGGTTTGCAACGCTCTGGGCATGCAGATCAACCGCCTGCCGCTGACGCCGGATCGAGTGCTGCTGGCAATGGAAAAAAGAGGAGAGGGAGGAAAGGAGTGATCCCATGTCCCAGGGGAAGCCGGTGTATAAAGGGATCCTCTGCTCCATCGGAGCGGCCGTCGGATTTGGCTGCGGCTCCACGGTTTTGAAGGTGATCTACCAACAGTTCGGGCAGATTCCCTTTCAAGATCTGTCCTTTATCCGGTCGGTTGCCTGCGCCGTCGCCTTCTTTGCGGTGTTGGTGAAAAAAGACCGGGCACAGTTCAAAATAACCAAAAGAGAGTTTGCCTTTTTTGCCTTTGCCGGCGCCTGCGGACTGTTTGTAGTGCAATTTTTTCTCCTGCTTGCGCTGCGCATGATACCGGTAGGCGTGTGCTCCTTCGTGCAGTCCTCTTCCACCCTCATGGTATGCGCGTGCTCTGTTCTCCTGTTTCATGAGAACATTTCAAAATCGAAGGGGCTGGGAATTGGGATCGGCCTGTGCGGCCTTGCGTTTGTGGTTTGGCAGAGAGTTTCTGTCCAGGCCGGTCATGTATTTGTATTGGGAATCCTGTGCGCCCTTCTGTCGGGAGTGGGAAAGACCGTATATCTCCTCTGCGGAAAGGCTGCTGCACAAAAAGGGCGGCGCTATGCCATGATGGCATACGGCATGCTGATCTGCGCCCTCATGCATGTGCCGTTTATCAGTGGTCCGGCACAGATTCTGCGCTACTTTGAAGAGGTGCAGGTGGGCGTTTTTTTGCTGTTGTATCTGCTGTTTTGTTCCATTCTTCCCTATATCCTGACATTCCGGGCGATTGCATTGCTCCCGGCGTCAACGGCAGGCTCTCTGAATGTTGTGGAACCTGTGGCCGGTACGGTCAGCGCGTTTCTGATACTGGGAGAACCGGTTGCATGCAACCAGATCATGGGCGCCGCACTGATTGTGGTCAGCGTATATCTGATCCACAGGGACGCCGGCCGGTGCGCCGCGGCGGAAGCGGATGCAGGCGGAAAAGATGGATGACCGTGGGGCAGGAGGCGGAGCGGTCCATGGAAAGACCTGTGCGACGCCTCCTCCTCCGCAGCAAAGGGAGGGGAGGCTCCGTCCATAGTACAACAAAGCGGGATGGAAGGAGATTTACTATGCAGCATTGGAAATACGCCGTATCTGCCGCGGAGCAGCGGCCGCAAACCTCTCCGCTGCCTTTGGAGGGGGATTTGTATGAGGTTTTGGAGCAAGCTGCCGCGCTGGGATATGACGGCATTGAGCTCCATGCGAGAGAATACGTTCCCTTTGACTATGAGAGAATCAAGGAGAGCGGCTGCAAAATCAGGATGCTGGTGACGGGCCGCCTCTTTACAGAGGGCAACCTGAGCCTGCTGGATGGGGACCCGGCAAAGGTAGACGCCTGCCTGGAGAGTATGAAGATCTACCTGGATAAGGCCGCAAAGCTGGGGGCGGGAATTGTGTTGGGATGGGCAAAAGGAACCGTAGCGCCTGGGCAGGACCGGGAAGCTGCGCTCCGCATGCTGGGCGAGCGCCTGCAGATCCTGGATCAATACGGCAGCGATGCAGGCGCGCCGATTGTGATCGAGGCCATCAACCGGTACGAGACCAACCTGTTTCATACGGCGGGAGAAATTCTCCGTTTTCTTGATACCTATCATCTGGAGAATTGCTACGTCCATCTCGACACATTTCATATGAACATCGAGGAGGCGGACCTCTGCGGCGCAATCCGCCTGTGCGGGAAGCGGCTGGGCTATTTTCATGTTGCGGACAACACCAGGCGATATCCCGGCAGCGGCCATCTGAATTTTAACGAGATATTTGCTGCGCTGGATGACATCGGGTATTCCGGGTGGGTCAATGTGGAATGCCTGCCTGTCCCCGACGGCATTACTGCTGCGCGACAGGCGCTTCACTACCTGAAGAAGTGTGAGGCGGGAAACGCGGAGCCGTCTGCCGTCCGGTCTCCTATCGCGTAACAGGTATGGTGCTTTGCAGTGAGACGAACCAGATCGTATGGGGCGTAAAGGAGGTATTTTGATGGATATGATTACGCAAAAGCTGGACAAGCTTGGAATTTTGCCGGTGGTCAAGCTGAATCGTCCCCAGAGGGACGCCCTGCCGCTGGCTGAGGCGCTCATACAGGGCGGGCTGCCGGCTGTGGAAGTTACGTTCCGAGCCGAGGGGGCGGAGACGGCCATCCAGGCCATGCGTTCGCGGTATCCGGAGCTGCTGGTGGGCGCCGGGACGGTGCTGACGGTGGAGCAGGTGGACATTGCCCACGCCGCCGGGGCGCAATTCATCGTCTCTCCCGGGTTTTCCGCCGCAATTGTGGCGCGCTGCCAGCAGCTGGGCGTGCAGGTTTATCCGGGTTGTACGACCGCTACAGAAATTCAGACGGCGCTGGACTACGGCCTTCGGGTGCTGAAATTTTTCCCGGCGGAAGCCTCCGGCGGCGTTGCCGCCATCAAGGCCGTCGCAGCGCCCTTCCCCATGGTTCATTTTATTCCGACAGGCGGGATCTCCTTGGGAAATCTGGGAAGCTATCTTGGCTGCAAGGCGGTCTGTGCCTGCGGGGGCAGCTATCTTGCGCCTGAAAAACTGATCGAGGCGGAACAGTGGGACGCCATTGCGGATCTGTGCAGGAAATCTCAGGATATCGTGCGGGAGGTGCGGGGCAATGGCTAAAGTTGTGACCTTTGGGGAAATTATGCTGCGGCTGGCGCCCAACGGCTATTACCGCTTCTTTCAAAATGACCAGATGCAGGCTACCCTTGGCGGCGGCGAGGCCAATGTGGCGGTTTCCCTGGCCAACTTCGGTCTCCATGCCGCCTTCGTTACAAAGCTTCCCTCCCACGCAATTGGACAGGGGGCGGTCAACTCCCTGCGGGCTCTGGGGGTGGACACCTCTTATATCGTCCGCGGCGGAGACCGGATTGGCGTATATTATTTGGAAAAGGGCGCTTCCCAGCGCGGCAGTGTCTGTATCTATGACCGCGCCCACTCCGCCATCCAGACCGCAGAGCCGTCGGAATTTGAGTGGGACAGGATTCTGGACGGGGCGGACTGGTTCCACTTTACCGGCATCACGCCGGCACTGGGGCCCAATCTGGTACAGGCCTGCCTGGACGCCTGCGCCGCCGCCAAACGGCGGGGAATCAAGGTGTCCTGCGATCTCAACTACCGCAGCAAACTGTGGAGCCGGGAAGAGGCCAATGCCGCCATGTCAAAGCTGTGCCGTCTGGTGGACGTGTGCATTGCCAATGAGGAGGACGCCAAGGACGTTTTTGGCATTGAGGCGGAGCACAGCGATATTTATGGGGGCAAGCTGGATCAGAAGGCCTACCAATCGGTGGCGAAACAGCTGAGAGATCGGTTTTCCTTTGAAAAGGTTGCCATCACCCTGCGGACGTCCCGGTCTGCCAGCGATAATGACTGGGCCGCCCTTCTTCTGGATGGCGACAACAGCTATCTTTCCAGGAGCTACCCATTGCACATTGTGGACAGAGTCGGCGGCGGCGACAGCTTTGGCGCCGGACTGATCTATGCGCTGCTCTCCGGCATGGACAATCCATCTGCCCTGGAGTTCGCCGTAGCGGCTTCCGCCCTCAAGCACTCCATTGAGGGCGACTACAACCGCGTATCGGTGGCGGAGGTGAAAAAGCTGATGGGCGGCGACGGCAGCGGAAGGGTACAGCGTTAGCCTGCCCGGGTTCCCTGCTTCTGCAATGGACCTTTTCGCGGCTGGCGGTCGGTTTTTGCCATCGGAAGAAGGGGACAGAGGGGTATCCTGACTACGAAAAAGAAGAGGTTGCGGAGAAGTGCCGGATAGGCAATTCTCCGCAGCTTTTTTGCGCTTTCAAAGAGGAGAAAAGGCAACAAATTACTCCCTGATCAAAAACTTGCGATTTCCTCCAAATTATACTTGTGTGACAAGATCAGATGCAGTAAAATTATTAGTACAAATGGTTCTCTTTTTACCTTCTGAGCAAATAGGAGTATCGCAATGGCAACACTGAAAGAAATTGCACACATCGCCGGAGTGTCTTCGGCGACGGTATCCAGGGTTTTGAATCAGGATCCGGCCCTCAGCGTAACGGAACAAACGAGAGAGCGGGTTTTGCAGACGGCAAAAGAGCTGGGATACCGCACCGTTCAGCAGCGCTATCAAACGGTCCGCGCGGTGGAAGAAGCGGACGGTCAAAAGCAGCAGGAGCCGGCGGAAAGACGCATCGGAATTGCGCAGATGTTTGAAAAACAGCAGCTTTTAGAGGATATTTACTACCTGCTGCTGAAAAATATTTTAGACGAGGTCTGCTTTGAACGGCACTGGAGCACGGTGATGCTGTTTCGCAACGACCAGGGACATTTTGTGAAAAATGATGATCTGCCCTTGGACGGAATTGTGGCTATCGGGCGGTTCACCCAGGGGGAAATCGAAGATTTTCACTGCTATACGGAGAATGTGGTCTTTTTGGACTCGTCACCGGATGAGGAGAAATACTGCAGCATTGTCCCCAATTATCAATTGGCCGTCCGGCAGGTGCTCGACTGCTTTTGGCGCCATGGGTATGAGCGGGTGGCATATCTGGGCAGCGTGTATACCTTCGGCGCAAAAAAAGAACTGTCCATGGACCCGCGGTACTACTATTACAAAAACTCCCTCCTGGAGCGCGGCACCTATGATTTGGATCTGGTGCTGGACTGCGAGATGAATTCCAGGAGCAGCTATGCCGCCGTAAAGGCGTATCTGGAGAAGGGAGGGCAGCTCCCGGAAGCTGTTTTTGTGGCCAGCGACGTGGTGGCGCCCGGGCTGCTCAAAATCCTGCGGGAATACCGGATTCGAGTACCGGAGGACATCGGAATCATTACCTTTAACAATACCAGCCTCTCCCAGCTGGCAGAGCCGCCCCTGGCCTCGGTAGAGGTGTTCCTGGAGGAAAATGCGGATGCAGCGGCCATTTGCATGGAACTGCTGTGGCAAAAAAAGATCCATCCCAAACAGATTATTATTTCATGCAGGCTGGAAGAGCGGGACAGCGTGAGAGATCAGTAAATATATAGAAAATGCAGAAGAGATTCTCTTCTGCATTTTTCATAAAATCAAGTAATAGTTTTAGTTAATAATTTACGAAAATGTTGAGGAGAGGGTAAAAACTTTAGTAAAAGTGTTGACCAAAAGGTCGGCAGGTGGTATTTTTAACGTAGAAGTTACAAAGATAAGATGGGGGAAGAGATATGAGCAT
The DNA here is from genome assembly GCA_944386975.1 of uncultured Oscillospiraceae bacterium. Taxonomy (GTDB): domain Bacteria; phylum Bacillota; class Clostridia; order Oscillospirales; family Oscillospiraceae; genus CAJFPI01. The sequence goes on from CALXDC010000017.1 coordinate 21,977, forward strand.
TGCAGTCAGTGAAAAAAGTAACGTATTCCTACTCAGCACAAAATCCACAAGCTATGCCTTCGGCATGGATGACCGGGGGCTGGTGCGGCACCTCTATTGGGGGAAAAAGCTCCTCTCTGCAGATGAGCTGGAGCTGCCTTCGCTGACGGAGGTCTCCACCAATGATCCGGTCTTTGAAATTACGCCGGAGGAATTTCCCGTACACGGCGGCCTGCGCTACAAGGAGCATTGTCTGAAGGCCACCTTTGCCGACGGCACTCGGGAGCTGGTGTACCAGTATTGCGGGTACGACGTGGAGGAGACAGAGGGACGGGAGGAGCTTGTCCTCCACCTGAAGGACGAGCATTACGCGTTTTTCATGGATCTCCACTACAGGTTGTATCCCCAGTATGATCTGATGGAGCGCAGCGTAGTGCTGAGCAACCAGACCGAGGACCCCATCCAGATCGAAAAGCTGCACAGCGCCCAGTTCCACATCCCCTATGAGAATCTGAACTTCTCCAATGTCCACGGCCACTGGGGGGCGGAGCAGCAGCGGTTTGTCCAGAAGGTGAGCTACGGAAAGATTGTCATTGAAAACCGGCGGGGCATTTCCACCCACAACCACAACCCCTACTTTGTTCTGGACCGGGACGCCACAGAGACGGCGGGTGAAGTGTATTTCGGCGCCCTGCGGCTGAGCGGAAACTTCAGCGGCGTGGTGGAGCAGACCCAGTACGGGGAGACCCTGGTGCAGATGGGCCTGAACGATCACGACTGTCTTTTGGAGCTGAAGCCGGGGGAGACCTTTGCGGCGCCTGCCATTCTCTGCGGCTATTCGGACAGCGGCTTTGAGACCATGTCCCACAACCTCCACCGCTTCGCCCTGGACCACATTCTGCGCAAGGACTGCCGGCCGGTGCTCTACAACTCCTGGGAGGCCACCGAGTTCCACGTCAACAGCCGGGACCAGATCAACCTGGCCCGGAAGGCCGCCGAGCTGGGAGCGGAGCTGTTCGTTCTGGACGACGGCTGGTTCGGGGAGCGCCACAGCATCCAGAACGGCCTGGGGGACTGGTACGTCAACGAGGGCAAGTTTCCCAACGGTTTGGAGGAGCTCATCGACGTGGTGAAGGAGCTGGGCATGAAGTTCGGCATCTGGGTGGAGCCGGAGATGGTGAATCCCAAGGCCCAGCTCTACCAGCAGCACCCGGATTGGATCTACCACTACGAAACCCGGGTCAGCGACACCTCCCGGGTCCAGTATGTGCTGAACGTCACCAAGCCGGAGGTGCGGGACTTCATCTACAACATGCTGGACGATCTCCTCACCCGGTACGACATCGACTACATCAAGTGGGACGCCAACCGGCCCATTTCCCAGACCGGCCCCCAGCGGGACGTCTGGTACAAGCATATCCAGACCATCTATGAGGTGGTGACGGAGCTGAAGAAGAAACACCCCGACGTGCTCTTTGAGGCCTGCGCCTCCGGCGGCGGCCGCATCGACTACGGTATCCTGGGCATCTTCGACGACTTCTGGACCAGCGACAACACCGACGCCTACGACCGGTTGTACATCCAGGACGCCTACTCCCGTATCTACCCCATCAAGGCCATGCGGGCCTGGGTGACCGACTGCCCCAACTTCCTCTCCGGCCGTGTGATTCCCCTGACCTTCCGGTATCACAGCGCCATGATGGGAAGTCTGGGCGTGGGCTGCAACATCCTGAAGTTCACCCCGGAGGAGGTGGAGCTGTCCCAGCGGATGATCCGCCAGTACAAGGAGATCCGCCCCATCATCCAGGAGGGCGTGTTCTACCGCCTGGACAACCCGTCCGCCAATCAGTATTTCCTCTATGAGTACCTCAAGGGCGGACAGGGCGTGCTCTTCGCCTTCCTGCCCCAGAGCAAGGTGGGGCACCGGGGCACCACCATCCGGCTGCGGGGCCTGGAGGAAGAGACGATCTATGTTCTGCACACCGCTGAAGGGGACCTGGAGAAGAGCGGCGCCTATCTGATGCACCACGGCCTGCCGCTGAAGCTCGGCGGAGATTACGCCAGCACCGTGATCCGGTTTGAGAAAAAGCAATAAGTCCAGTATATTAAAAAATAATATGATTTTGGAGAGAAAACGCAATGAAATTATCCGCTGGAAGAAAACTCTGCTTTGGCGTGGGCGCTCTGGGCAAGGACCTGTGCTACGCCATGATTTCCACATTCCTGATGATCTATCTCACCGACACCGTGGGGCTGGCTCCCCTCTTTGTGGGCAACCTGTTCCTGGTGGCCCGTGTGTGGGACGCCATCAATGACCCCATGATGGGCTTCATGGTGGACAACACCCGCACCCGCTGGGGCAAATTCCGTCCCTGGATCCTGATCGGTACCCTGCTCAATTCGGTCATCATGATCTTCATGTTCCGTGACCCCGGTCTGGAAGGGTTCGGCCTGTATGCCTACTACTCCGTCATCTATATTCTCTGGGGCATGACCTACACCGTCATGGACATCCCCTACTGGTCTATGCTGCCCTCCCTGTCCTCCACCCAGAAGGAGCGGGAGTCCATGTCCGTCATTCCCCGTATCTTCGCCAGCAGCGCCTGGCTGCTTATGGGCGCTTTCGGCATTGCCATGAGAAACTATCTGGGCAATGGTGACGAAGCCAAGGGTTATTCCTCTCTGGCTGTGTCCATCTGTGTGGTGTTTATTGCTACCATTCTGATCACCGTTATCTTTGTCAAGGACCGCAGCAGCCTGGAGGCCGCCGAGGGCAAAAAGGCCGACCGCATCTCCCTGAAGGACGCCATCCATGTGATTACCGCCAACGATCAGCTGAAGGTTTACATCGGCGTGGTGCTGGCTTATAATATGCTGGTGCAGATGGCCGGTGGTATGGCCATGTACTACTTCAAGTACGTCACCGGGGACGAGAACCTCTTCCCCTACTTTACCACCGCCGCCTCCGTGGCCGAGATGGGCGCTTTGTTTATCTTCCCCATCTTCTCCCGCTTCATGAACAAGAAGAAGGTATTTGCCATCGCCAGCTTTACCCCCGCTGTGGGCCTGATTGCCCTGCTGGTCTTCGGTGTGGTGGCCCCCTCTAACATTCCCCTGATCATCGTGTGCGGCCTGTTCTATAAGTTCGGCTCCGGTCTGACCCTGGGCGCTACCACCGTCATGCTGGCCGACGTTATCGACTACGGCGAGGTGAAGCTGGGCACCCGCAACGAGAGCATTATCGCCTCCTTCCAGACTCTGCTGGTGAAGACCGCTTCCGCCGTGGCCGGCTGGCTCATCGGCGTGGGCCTGACCATCTTTGGCTACGTGGAGAACGTGCCCCAGACCCCCGAGACCATCATGGGTATGCGGATTCTCATGGGCGTCATCCCCTCCATCGTCACCGTGTTGGCATTTGTCATCTATGTGAAGGGCTATAAGCTGGACAGCAGCCGCATGGAGGAAATTTCCGCACAGCTGAAAGCGAAAAAGGTGAAAGAGTAATGTTTCTTGGCGTAGATTACTATCCCGAGCAGTGGTCCCCCGACCTGCTGGAGGAGGACCTGGACAATATCTGTGAGCTGGGGTGCAATGTCATCCGCATTGCGGAGTTTGGCTGGCACCTGATGGAAAAGACGGAGGGCTGCTTCGACTTCTCCTTCTTTGACCATGTCATCGAGCGGGCCAAGGCCCGGGGGCTGTCCATCGTCATGGGCACCCCCACGGCCACGATCCCTGCCTGGCTTGCCAAAAAGCACCCGGACATCCTCTCCGAGTTTGAGGACGGGACCAAGCGGACCTTCGGCGGACGGCATGTGTACTGCTTCAACAGCCCGGAGATGTACCGGTACTCGGAGGCCATCATCCGGGCCATGGCGGAGCACTACAAGGACGAGAAGGCCATCGTTGCCTGGCAGATCGACAACGAATTCGGCCACGAGGGCAGCGACGTCTGCTGGTGCGGCCACTGTCGGGAGGCCTTCCGGGCCTACCTGCGGGAGAAGTTCGGCGGGGATATCCACAAGCTCAACGAGACCTACGGCACCACCTTCTGGTCCCAGGAGTACAACGATTTTGACGAGATTCCCCTGCCCGCTCCCACCATTACCACCCACAATCCCGCCCTGCGGCTGGACTGGGAGCGCTTTCGCAGCGAGAGCATCGTGAACTTTGCCGCCTTCCAGGTCCGGCTGCTCCATGAGATCATCCCCGGTGTGGTGGTCATCCACGACTTCCCCGGCGGCGGATTGGGCAAGCATGTGGACTACTCGGCGGTGTCCAAGTACCTGGAGGTGGCCGCCTACAACAACTATCCCGTCTGGGGCGGCCAGCGGGAGCCTCTGGCGCCCAATGAGATCGCCTTCGGACTGGACTACATCCGGGGATTGAAGGGGCGGAACTTCTGGATCACCGAGGCCATCATGGGGGCCCAGGGCCACGATGTCACCGGCTTTTCTCCCCGCCCCAACCAGGCCAAGCTGTGGTCCTACCAGGGCATGGCCCGGGGCTGCGCCTCTCTGTTCTACTTCCGCTACCGCGGCGCCACCAAGGGCGCGGAGCAATTCTGCTACGGCGTTCTGGATGCGGATAATGTGAAGCGGCGGAAGTTTTACGAGGTGCAGAGCTTCTTCCAGGACATTCGCAGCTACGCCGCCCAGCTGGAGTCCCCCATGTCCAGTGAAGTGGCCATCGTGTACGACTACGACTCCCTGGCGGCCTTCCGCATCCAGCGGCAGAGCGTGCTGCTGGACTGCGAGGGGGAGATGAAGAAGTATCACAAATTCTTCTACGACCGGAACGTACCGGTGGACGTGATCCCCTGGGACCGGGATTTTGCCGGATACAAGGTGCTGATCCTGCCTCAGATGATCGTGACCAAGCCGGAGCTCCAGGAGCGTCTGCGGGCCTTTGCGGAAAAGGGCGGCACGGTGGTGCTGACGTACCGGGATTTTGTCAAGGACAGCGCCAACAATCTGGTGCTGGGCAAGCAGATCCCTCTGGATTTCGACGACTTTACCGGCGTCTGTGTGGCGGAGACCGAGAGCCTCCAGGAGGGGCAGGAGTTCCCCCTGCAGGGAGAAGGCGACTTCGCCGATCTTCGCGGCCAGGGCGGCATTTTCCGGGATATGCTGGTGCCCCAGGGGGCAGAGGTGCTGCTGCGGTACCAGGACCCCTTCTACCAGGAATTCGCCGCCGTCACCCGGAAGACCTGTAAGGACGGAGATGTGTACTATCTGGGCTGCGGCCTGGAGGAGGATGTCCTCAGCCGGCTGCTGGAGACCATTTCCCACCGTCAGAATATTCCCCTGGCGCTGTCCGAGCCCGGAGTGGAGGTTGTGTATCGGGGCGATGGGGAGGATCGGATCTGCATGGTGATGAACCACAACGCCCGGGAGGCGTCCTATGCCGGCAAAACGTTGGCGCCGTTCCAGTGTTGTATCTCCAGAGCGGCGGAATAGGCGCTTATCCTTCCACGGCAGAGAAGGCCGAGACCTTTTTTTGATACAGACAAAAATTTCCATAATATTTTTCCGCAAAAGAGAAAAGTGCCATCGGTTCCCTGCAACAGGACCGATGGCACTTTCGTTCTCATGTGGGAAGTATTTTGCTGACAGGAAATTCCGTGATGGTGGGGCGTTGTTACGGAGAATCCGGCGGAAAACCACCTTCAGACTGGGACAGAAGGCGTTTGGCGCGCAGGTAGATCGGCCGGTCGATCATGGTGCCATGCAGACTGACTGCTCCCGCGCCGCGGCGAATTCCCTCTTCGTAGGCAGAGACGACGCCGCGCGCCCAGTCCATATTCTCGCCGGTATCGCTATAGACACTGTTGAGCACTGAAACTTGTTTGGGGTGGATACAGAATCCGCCCTCACACCCGAGTAGTTTTGCCTCCTCTGCAGAGCGGCGGAAGGCCGGCAGATTCTGAAACTCCGCTACGCTGCCCAACAGGCCCAAAGGAGCAATCCGCCAAGCCTTGCAGCACAAAATCATGTGGGATAACGGGAAAAGAAACGCTTTTTCCATGGCCGGCCGGTCGATCCCGTACTCCCGGCACAGATCCTCCGTACCCAGCATCATTGCCTCTGTCCGGGAGGAGGCACCAGCCAGCTCTTCCATGTGCAGTACGCCGCGGGGCGTTTCCACCAGCAGGATAAGAGACAGCGCTCCTACGGCCATGCCGGCTTTTGCTTCCAGGTCGTCCAGCAGAGCGGAGACCCGTACCACGCATCCGGCGTCTTCCACTTTGGGAAGAACGACGCCTCGCAGCTCAGGACAGACGACGGCCTGTAAATCTGCCTCCAGAGAGCTGTCATTGTTGACCCGGACATAAACCGGACAGGAGTTGGAGGAGATCAGCTGGATGGCCTCGCGGGCGCCTGCTCTTGCCTGCGGCTTCTGGTTTGGGGAGACGGCGTCCTCCAGATCCAGCATGACGGCATCGGCGCCGTACAGGTGCGCCTTTTGAACAAATTTTGTCACATTAGCCGGCATCATCAAAAGAGAGCGCATGTTCAAACCTGCATCTCCCCCCCTACGGCCTGGGCAACAGCTTCCCGGAAAATGGAAAGTCCTGCCTCCATCTGAAGGTCGGTGATTGTGAGGGGGTAGAGGAACCGGATGACGTTGCCGCGGGCTCCGGCTCGCATAAGGAGAAGCCCCTTCGAGACGGCGATAGAAATAATCGTATTCACAAGATTCGGATTTGGCGCTTTGCTTGCCCGGTCCGTTACGAATTCCACCCCGATCATGGAGCCGCAGCCCCGGATGTCACCAACCTGCTGGGTGGACTCATACAAGGGGGCCAATCCCCGGTGGACCATCGTCGCCAATTCGGTGGCCCGGCAGGTTAGTTTTTCCCGCTGGATGAGGTCAATTACCTGACATGCAGCGGCACAGGCCACGGCATTTCCGCTGAAGGTTCCGCCGATTACGCCGTGAGGTACGGCGTCCATGATATGCCTGCCCGCCGTTACAGCGCCCAAGGGAAGCCCGCCGGCAAAGGATTTGGCACAGGCCAGAATGTCGGGAGCGCATCCCGCTTCCTCCCAGTAATCCGATACGAACATGCGCCCGCTTCTGGCAAAACCGCACTGTACCTCATCCGCAACCAGCAGGATTCCGTGCATATCGCAGAGTGCGCGAACAGCTTTTACCCACGCCAGCGGAGCGGGAACAATGCCTCCTTCGCCCTGAACAGGTTCTACCACGATGGCGGCGGTGCTCTCCGGAGGGGTTCCCTCCAAAAACAGCTCCTCCAGCCGGTGGAGATAAAAAAGAATCGCGTCGTCGTCCGTCATGCCGGCGGGCTTTCGGTACAAATTGGGAAAATCCGCACGGAACACACCGTCAGGAAAGGGACCCATTCCAAGTGCGTAGCTTTTTTTGGCTGTCATGGCCATGGTCAGAGAGGTACGGCCGTGGTATGCGCCGGAAAAAACGATCACATTGGGGCGCCTGGTATAAGCCTTGGCGATTTTGACCGCATTCTCAATGGACTCCGCTCCGCTGTTGACCAGCATGGTTTGTTTTTCAGCGCCGCGGACTGGTACTATCTCATTCATGCGCTCAATGCAGCGGATGTATGCAGGGTGAGTAACGACAGCCATCATGGAGTGGAGATATTGCTCCGACTGTTCCTGTATCGCCCGCACGACGTCTCTGTTGCAATGGCCGACGTTCAAAACGCCGGTTCCGCCGGTGAAATCGAGAAAGCGGTTTCCGTCCATATCCTCTATCATAGCGCCGGCTCCGCGTTTGATGACAATGGGATAATCCGAGAGGATAGCGTGGGGCAGAGCGCGTGCACAGCGCTCCAGCCACAGTTTGCTCTGAGCTCCTGGAAGGGGACCGGTTACATTCGGCAACGAATCCCGCAGCATGTAGATTCCTCCTCTCCGCTGCCCTCACTGAAGGGAAAATTCGGGATATCCGGTAAAGCGGGATGGATCTGCCAGAAAAGCACCGAACACCTCCGCTTCCGAAGGGGCAGTTTTAGCGGGCATCATTCGGTAGACCCAGGTGGTGTTGTGGTAATGGTGGAACGTGTTGTTTTCCGAGTAGGCGTTGCCGCCCCAACTTCCGCAGCCCAGAGAGAAGGTCCAGGGCATTTTGTTGTTATAGGCACCGGCGTTGTTCAATCCGGTACAGGTGTTCACAGCTACCCGGGAGGTACGGGTGCCGGCAGCGAAGCGCCGGATATGCGTTTCATCCGCGGAGTGGATGGCACAGGAGTGCCCGGCGCCGGATATTGCATGAATACGGTTGACCAGATCAATAGCATCTTCGAGACCGCTGACCTTCCACAGCGCCACGACGGGAGACAGCTTTTCTTCTGTCATGAGGTTTTCTCTGGTTGGATCGGTTTCTTCTGTCATCAGGAAACTGCAGCTGTCCGGTACGGAGAAGCCTGCCAGCGCCGCAATATGCTGGGGAGAGTGGATGATCGCGTCTACATTCAGCTTTCCCTTTTTCCAAATCGTGTTGACCAGCTGGTCTCGCTGTGCAGGTGTGCAGAGGTAACCGCCCTCTGCTTGGAGCGCCGCCAACATATCGTGATATACCGCCTGATGAATGGCGACAGAATTCTCAGTGGAGCAGCCTGCGCCCCAATCATTGGTTTCTGCCAGCATAATTCCGTGGGCTGCTTCCGCCAGATCTGCGGTAGCATCTATGAAGGAGACGGAATTGCCGGCGCCTACGCCGAAGGCCGGTGTGCCGGAGGAGTAGGCGGCTTTGACCATGGCGGCGCCCCCGGTGGCGACGACAAAATCTGCTTTTTCCATCAAAAGATTGGTCAGTGCCAATGAGGGCTGCTCCACACATTGAACCAGATCCATGGGATATCCCATACGCCGCAGGAGCTCGCGGATATCCTGGACGACAAAATTGGTCACCTTCTTTGTGCGGGGGTGGGGGGAGAAAATCATGGCGTCTTTGGACATAAGACCAAAAATCGTCTGACAGGCCACCAGTCCGCAGGGGACCGTCATAGGAACAAGGGACGCTACCACACCGAGGGGTTTGGCAATTTTTAAAAGATATCCATCGGGGTCCTCCTCAATGATCCCTACGGTTTTGACGCTGTCCAGCTGGGCGGCCAACCCCAGAGGCCGCGCCGTATTTCTGGCCAGCTTACTGGCCAGAACGCCGCTGCCGCCGTTCTCCTCAAAAAGCGCCGTGGACCAGACTTCTGCCCGTTTATAGGCCAAATAGGCCACAGCCTTGGCGAGCGCCCGGACGTCTTCCTGTGTCAGCGGAGCAATCTGATCCATGGCCGCTCTCGCCTTGTGGAGCATGCCCTGAATGTAGGCAGTCTGTTCTATTGTATACTCCATTGTACAATCCACCTTTCCCTTCGTCATACGCCGATTTCTTTGTGAATGGCCGCCTGCTGTTTTAAAATCTGCTGCCGAACCCCTTCGTACAGGCTGGTTCCGCCGGCATCCATTCCCACAATCAGAGGACCCAACTCCTGGAATCGGATTCGGACGCCCACATTGGCGGCCAGATCATCCCAGAAACGACCCTCTACCTTCTGCACGGATTTGGTGCACAGCTGACTGCATCCACCGATCTGTGCCAGATAAACGCAGCCGACTTCCTGCATGGCCCGGAGTGTCTCCTGATCCATGCCCCCTTTGCCGATAATGGCGCGAACCTTGAAAGCCCGGATGAATTCCGGTTCATAGGGATTGACGCCGGCGCTGGTGGACGCCCCCATGAAGCGGCAATGCAGCTGGCTGTCGTCGCCGGTCAGGCAGGTATAACAGTGGTAGATGGCAATATTTTCCTCGGCAAATGGGACGGCCTTCCCTTGCGCCTTGTAGGAGAGCGCTCTCTGATGAGCCGGCCCCAACAGTTGCAGCACCTCTCCGGTCAGATAGACAATGTCGCCCGCATGCAGCTGCCGGACGGCGGCTTCATCCAGAGGAAGAGTTAGATGTCTTTCCGTCATAAAAGAGCCCCCTTTATAGATACTGAACGGTACCGTCATTGAACAGCCGCGCCGTTTTCCGATGGATCAGCCAACAGCCGATCTTAACAGCAACCGGGAGAATGTACGTTCCGGTGTTGGAGTATTCGATATTGACAGCCAGACAGGTGGTGTTCCCTCCTAACCCCATCGGGCCGATTCCCAGTGCATTGACGTAGCCGAGAAGTTCCTCCTCCAGTTCCTGGATCATGGGGTCCGGGTGACGCTGATCCAAGGGGCGCATGACGGCACGCTTTGCCAGCTGGTTTACTGACTCAAACATTCCGCCCAGGCCTACGCCGATGATCATGGGCGGACAGGGCTTGCTGCCGGCCTCCGCTACTGTGTCCACAATAAATTTTTTTACCTCCTGCATCGGCGCGGAGCCGGTGAACATCTTTACGGCACTGCACAGGTCGCCGCCGCCCCCCACCGGTTGGGCGGTGATCTCCAGATATTCGGCGTCCGGCAGGACGTCCCAATGGATGATGGGGGTTCCGGGGCCGGTGCCGTTTCCGGAGTTTGCTTTTGTAATGGGATGTACGCTGTGCGGGATTGCCGGAAGCTCCCTTGTCCCCGCTGCGGTTCCGTTGTGGACCGCGCGGACAATGTCTCCGTCAATTTTGGCGTGGCCGCCGATGACAATATGATAGGAGGCGATGCCGGTGTCCTGACAAATCACATTTTGTTCCCGCTGGGCGATGTCCGCATTTTCCATAATCTTTCGCAGCTGCAGCCGGGCCAGCTCGCTGGTTTCTGCTGCCTCCATCTCACACAGCCGCCGGCGGATGTCTCCCGGAAGTTCCACCAGAGAGGCGCAGTATAGCTGCTTGGCGGCTTCTGCAATGACCTTTTCGGAGATGCTCATATTCCTTTGTCCTCCTTTCTGTGGAGCGGCTTAAAGAGCCGCTTCCGCCATTTCTCGATCGAAGCGGGCGCGCAGCTTCGCTTTTTCCTCCGGGGAGAGCCAGGCAGCGTCGATAGCCTGTCTGGCAATGCCGGTCATTTCTCTGCGGCCTACGCCCAGATAGCGGGCGGCCAGAGCGTATTCCCGGTTGAGATCCGTGCCTACGATAGCCGGGTCGTCTGTATTGATGGAAAGCCACATGCCGCAGTCGTACATCTGCTTGATGATATGGCCTGTAGGCCGCAGCCAGCCCTGACGGCTGGATACGGTGGGACATACCGCGAAGTGGACATGATTTTCCGCCAAACGGTATGCCAGAGAGGCATCCTCCGCAGCCCGGTACCCGTGATCAATCCGCTCCCCCTCCAAGCGGGTCAGGGCAGTGATCACATTCTGGGCAGGACCGTGTTCGCCGGCGTGTACCGTACGGTGGAGGCCTTCCGACTTTGCCAGAGAATAGGCCTCGGCGAAATCCTCGGGAGGTCCGTATCCCTCAAAGTCCTCCAGACCAATCCCGATCACATACGGAGAGGGGTAGGCAATGGCTTGACGTACAATATGGGTTGCGATGGGGGGCGGCAGCTGCCGATTCAATCCGAGAATCAGCCGGGCCTGTACGCCGAAATCCCGCTCTGCCCGACGAATTCCGTCGGAAAAACCGTCAATGATCTGTTGGTAAGAGGAGCCGTATAACAGATGGTAGGAGGTCTGTACCGCCAGCTCGGAATATAGCACATGTTCCTCCCGGTATGCGCGTTCCACACACTCATAGATAACCCGGCTATAGTCCTCTTCTGTTTGGATGGACGCCGCAATATGGGAGAGAATTTCAACAAAACGTTGGAAGTTATAGTAACGGTAAAGTTCCTCGGGAGTTCGGCTATCCAGCGCAACGCCGTTTTTATCGGCAAGAGAGAGAAGGGTATCCGCCGGTACCATTCCCAAAATGTGGCTATGCAGGTGCACCTTCGGCACTTTGGCGTAATAATCGAGTTCTTCCTGGGAGATGTGGGACAGCGTTGAAGCCATATCAGACCCTCCTCTCAATTGCTGCGCAGTCCGGCCAGAAGCTCAGAGACAGACGGCTCCTCTCCAATGTGCAGAAGACGGTTCGCCATCTGCTCCATTCGGCTTGTCCATTCCGCACATCCGGGCTGGACGGCCTTGGCCAATGTGATAAATTTTTCCTTCAGGCACTGCTCTGTGGGCGCAACTGCTTCGTTCCAGAAGTCGCCCAACGCATATTCGGTATTCCCTTCATAGACAGTTTCTCCGCAGGTTACTACGGCTCTGCTGGGCACTTTCAAAGGCGCGTCGGGCTGTCCCCAGCGGAGATAGTCGCCCCAGGCCTCTGCTTTCTGCAGAGCAGGATGCAGGTGGATGTGCACCTTTTCCCGCAAGGCGGCAGTCTTTTTGTCGTATACAATCCTGGGATCAAACCAATCCGGTCCCGCCGGTACGCCCATCAGCAGCATGGCGGCGGAGTGGGGGACGCTGAAGCTGGCGTCCATTTCGGTGTTATCCCCGATGATGGGAGAGGCGTTCAGACAACAGGAGGAGGCGGAGTAGAGGTCGATGCGGTCGATGGCCTCCAGAGAGATCTCCTTTCCGCCCACTGCCTGATCCAGCGCTGTCAGGGCATAGTGGAACCAGCGGCAGCTGGGCCACAGCTTGATAGACGTCCTGGTAATCCGCCAGTCCTCCCCGAGGCCGTCTGTGATGGCGTGGAAATTGGCCTGGGGGGCATTTCCCGCCACCTGGGCAAGGCTTACATCCTGTTCAAAGATGCCGAGGGTACCCGTAATCCCGGACTTGGCCATCCAGGCGGCCATGAGACCGGCCTGGGTATTGAAGCCGCAGTCCTCATATTTAATGGTGGGCAGAGTGGAGCGCCGGCGGCCTTCTTCCCAGATTCCACCGGAATTGGAAGGCAGATACATGGCACAAATGCCAAGCGCGTTTTCTACCTGGGCGGCATCCAGCTTCAGACAGACGCAAGCTGCCGCACAGGCGGCATATGTACCCAGAATCGGCCCGGGAAAGTTCCATCCGGTGACGTTCCCGTCCCGATCCACTTTCAGTTGTACGCCCATGTAGTTGCCGGCTCTGGCGCCCACCTCGTAGCCGATGGTAAAGGCCCGCAGCAGATCCATGCCGCTGAGGCGGCAGGTGTTGGCCAGGGCCAGGGAGGCGCCAAGGGCAGCGTTGGCATGGTGCCCCAGAATCAAATAGGTCTCATCCTGATCGAGAATGTTGATCAGGCGGCCATTGGCATAGGCAGCAACTACCGGAGGCACTGACAGGTCGGTGCCGAGAATGGACTCTGTCCCGATCCCCTGGGATCGGGCGAAGGAGGTGACCACCTTGGCCTGTTCCGATGTTATGGCGCCTAAAGCACACCCTACAGAGTCCAGAATTAACCGGCTGGCAAAATCCAGAACGGCAGGGGGAATCTCCTTCGTCTCACTGATAAAGCGGGAAAGTATCTGGGTGTTTGTCATGTGTTTCCCTCCTCGGAAGATTCTTTTTTCCCAAAGGCATGCTTCAGCCGCGCCTCATATTTGACAAATTCGGTGGTCATGGTGATCTCCGGCGTCCGGGGACGCGGCAGGTCGATGGAAATCACCTCCTGCACTCTGGAAGGGGACGGCGTCATCACATAGACCCGGTCTGAGAGATAGACTGCCTCTTTGATATCGTGGGTCACCAGAATAACGGTCCATTTCTGCTTCTGCCAGATGTCCAGAAGCCAATCCTGCAGCTCCGTGCGCGTCATGGAATCCAATGCACCGAAGGGTTCGTCCAATAGGAGGACAGGGCGGTCCTGCACAACGGTGCGGAGTAGCGAAGCTCGCTGGCGCATGCCGCCGGACAGCTGTGCCGGATATAGCTCCTGTGTTCCGTCGATGCCGAAGATGGAAAAATAGGGCTCAACCTTCTCCCGTGCCTCTTTTTTCTTCATCCCTGCAATTTGCAGCGCCAAAATGGTGTTGTCCGCCACCTTTCTCCAGGGGAATAGCAGATCCTTTTGGGGCATCAACGCACAGGCCTCCGTCTTGCCGGTCACATCCTTGCCCTGTACCATTACGCTGCCGCCGTCTGGCGGCAGGATACCGGCAATGATGTTGAACAATGTGGACTTTCCACATCCGCTGGGGCCGATAATGGAAACAAATTCCCGTTCGTGCACCTCGAGATTGACGTCTCGCAGGGCCTCAAAAGGGACGCCGTTTTTATGAAATACTTTTGAGATTTGTTTGACTTCCAACATGGTGCTTCACCTCATTAGCAGCAATTGGCGATTACTTTTTCGCGCCGGCCTTTGCCACGGCGGCCCAGGGGATAAATAGCCGCCGCAAAATGGCCACGACGCCGAAGAGAATCAGGCTGACAGCGGAAATGATGATGACGGAGCCCAGTACCAGATCCGTTCGAAAGTCATTTTTGCAGATCTGCATAAAGATCCCCAGGCCCCGCTCGGCACCGACATATTCGCCGAAAATAGCCGCAGTTACCGACCATGTGATGGCAATCCGAAGTCCGGTAAAGAAAGAGGGCAGCGATGCGGGTAGACGGACATAATAGAATTGCTGCCATTTCGTGGCGCCCATGGAGCGGAGAAGATTGACGGTTTCCGGTTCGGTGGAGTCGAAGCCGTCTGTCAACGCAACGGCAATGGAAAAAAATGTCACCAGAACAATGACAATAATTTTAGGAAACAGTCCATAGCCAAACCAGATGACCATCAGCGGTGCGATGACGATAACAGGTACGGTCTGGGAGACTACCAGAATCGGATAGACAAATTTTCGTACGGTGGGCAGGAAATCGCAGAGAACGGAGATGAATACCGCCACCAGAATGGTTGCGCCCAGGCCGATCAACGTCTCCTGCAGGGTAGGGATCAGATGCATCCAGAATTTATCCCGATTGACCAGAAGCATACGAAATACCCGGGTGGGGCTGGGAAGCACATCCACGCTGACATGGGTTACATTGACTGCCACTTCCCAGATCACGAAAACGAACAGAATTCCCAGGACGGCAGGTGCACCGTTTCGAACTGCTTGCTGAAGCCCGCCCTTTTTGGAGGCGGATACATTCAAACTGCGCACGGAATCGCACCGCACGGATGTCTTGTTATTTTTCATAGTATCACCACTGCTATACTTTCATCACTCCGGGAGATAATCGTTGGTGACATATTGGGTAATGTCAGGAAATTCCTCCAGAACGGCGCCATCCCCGTCCACTAAGAAGCCGTACTGCATCCAAAAATCAGCACGATCCTGCCATACCTCCAGATCCATCACGCAGATTTCGCCCTTGTCATTACAAAGGAAGTTGTTGAATTCTGTCACAGAAGCCACAAGGAAATCGCGATCTGCCTCTGCGCCTCCTTCGATCAACATGTCGGCCACTTCCTCCGGATGGTCCAGCTGGTATTCATAGCCGCGTACCAGCGCACGCATAAATTTTTTTGCTGCTTCCGGATTTTCTGTCAGGAATTTGTTGTTGGCGGTAACGATGACAGCATACTGGGTGGGAATCTCCTCATAATCCGAGAATTTGAAATAGCGCATCTCATGATCCTTGTATTCGGCGTTGATGGTATCGGAATAGGAGAAGAACAGCGCTGCATCGACCTGGCCGGAATATACGGCTTCGTAGGAAGAGGTCCCCAAGGTGACATTTTCAAATTCGCCTTTTCCCCCGTCAGCCATAATGAGAGCGCTCAAAAGGTAGGGCTCCTTGGTGCTGCCGTAGCCGCCGTATACCTTTCCGTCCAGATCTGCCGGGCGAAAAATGTTGCTGTCGTCTCGGACACCGATCCATACCGGGTCAGACAGGTTCAGCGCACCCAGCGCCTTGAAATCCCGTTCTGCGGCAATGTTTACCAGAGCGTCGTCAATGCTGGCAAAATAGGCCATATCTACTGTCCCTGCTGTGAGCAGACTTTCGGCCCGGGTTTGAGCAGACCATGGCACGACAGAGACCTCCAGTCCCTCTTCTTCAAAATATCCCAGTTGCTGTGCAGCGATCAGGCCGCCGTGGTCGGCCCCCAGCGTGTAGTTGAGTGCAATGCTGATTTCTGTTTTTCCTTCCGAGGAGGGGTCGCCGGCGTCATTTGCGCATGAGGTGCAAACGACGGTGAGCAGCAGACACAGGAGCAAAAAACAACCCGTTAGGCTTTTGCGTTTCATGACAAATCCTCCTTAATGCGGACAGCGGCGCCGTCCGTTCCCGAGCTGGCCAAGAGAATGTATCGATTCTCCGGCGGCTTGTTGTGAAAGCTGTGTGGTTCTGCGTCTCCTAAAAAGTATGCGGCGGTTTGTTTTGCGGGAAGATCTTATCTGAAAATGCCTTTTGCGTAAGCAGCATGTTGATCAATAAGGTCTCCCGTGTTGCGATGTGAGTATCACCCCCAGTCTTTCTGGTAGTTTTCCCGTTGCATATCCTTTATCAAAGCAAGTGGCTACAGGTGTGGTGCAATGCTTTGACGTTTCCCTATTTGCTATTATGATAATATGGTAATACCTTATAAAGCCGCAAAAAAAACCCCCTTTTACGCGTAACTGCGCATGAGATTGAAGCGGATGTAATGGGTATCATAGTATACGATACCGTGGAGAATCGGATGGTTATCCTGATCGTAGGCGATGCCGGAGGTACGGAGGAGAGCCTCGTTTTCCATCAGTACATAGGCAGAAGTATCGATTCTCATCTCTTCCTTGGTTACTGCTTGATATTCCGTACGGGCTCTGGAAGCAACCAAACCGCCAAATTGATACAAGACGGTAAAAAACGAGTTCTGTTCCCAATCTGTTCGGGAAGGGAGTGTTGCAAAAAAGGATTCGGGAATGCGGTCGATGCTGAGAATTGTCGGATGGCAGTCGGCGTAATGGAGCTGCTCCACGGTAATAACAGAGCTGTCCGGATCCAGCTGAAAAATCTCTGCCATATAGGAAGGAATCGGTTCACGCTTTACGTCAAGCAGCTGCACTTTGGCGGGATACCCGCTCTGTTCAATAATTTTGCAAAATTCATTGGCAACGCTGAGATTGACGTTGATCTGCAGAGCGGCTTTGTTGATAAACGTTCCTCTTCCATGAATCCGGATAACCAAACCTTCCTGCTCCAAATCGTCCAGCACCCGGCGGATAGTAACGCGGCTTACGCCAAACTTCTCTGCCATCACGGATTCTGCCGGCAATTTCTCCACAGATTTTTCGTTCAGCGTGTAAATATACTCTTTCAGAATCTTTTTTACATCATGACAAAGGGTTCTCTTTACAACAGGTTGAAAATCCATGACATCCCTCCGTTAAGGTAATACCATATTAACACGTGGTGCGGAAAGATTCAACTGTTTTCGCCCATCAAAATTATTTTCATGCAGGGCAGTGCACAGGACACAGATTCAGAAAACAGCGAAAATACTTATATTTACCATTGTACATCCAAATCCAGGCGATGACAAGTTGCTTTATCGCCTGAAAATCCGCGGACATGCATGTACGAAGAAGCCCCTCAGACGCCTGCCAGGTGTCTGAGGGGCGATTTTTTCCTTGGCCTGCAGGGAGGTCAATCCACATACTCCACGCCCAGCTTGGCGAGAGTCTCCTCCACGAAGGGGCGGGGGAAGCCCTTTCCGGCCAGAATGCCGGCAATCTGGCCCTCCTCCTTCTTGTGGACTGCGGCGGCCTCCTTGGCCAGAGCCTCGGCCTCGTGGGGCTTGATGACCAGCACGCTGTCGCCGTCGCCCACCAGAATGTCGCCGGGGCAGATGACCTGGCCCCCCACCGCTACGGGGAAGTTGATCTCACCGGGGCCGTTTTTATAGGGGCCGTTGGGGATGACGCCCCGAGCGTAGACGGGGAAGTCGGTAAAGGCGGCCAGCTCGTCCCGGTCCCGGACGCAGCCGTCGATAATGAAGCCGGCGATCCCCCGGCTGCGGGCGTAGGTCACCATGATCTCCCCGCACAGGGCCCGGCTCATGCTGCCTCCGGCGGCGATGACCAGCACGTCCCCGGGCTGGGCCATGTCCAGCGCCTTGTGGAACATCAGGTTGTCCCCGGCGGGGCAGCGGACGGTGAAGGCGGTGCCCAGGAGAGGGGAGTGGTTGAGGGGGTTGAGACCGGCGTCCACGGAGGCCATCCGGTTCATGCAGTCGTCGATGTTGGCCACGGGGATGCCCCGGAAGGCCTCCACCAGACTGGGGTCGGGGCGGTCGATATGAGTTTTGATTCTGCAGCCGATTGCCATGCTGTTCTCCTTCTTTCTTGTAATCCTCCGCCCGGAGGGCGGGGCGATGGTTGTTGAAAACGGGAAGAAATTCAAGTATACTGAAAAATAAACCGGAAAAATCGGGGAAAGGAGCTGCCCTATGGATCTGACCGACGTCGAGATGTTCCTCACCATTGTCCACACCAAGAGCATTTCCAAAACAGCGGACGCCCTCTTCCTCTCTCAGCCCACCATCAGCCACCGGCTGAAGGCCCTGGAGAAGGAGCTGAACTTTCCGCTGATCGTCCGCAGCAAGGGGTTCAAGCAGATCGAGCTGACGGCGGAGGGGAACGACTTCATCCCTATCGCCGAGCGGATGCTGACGCTGTGGAAGGAGACCAAGCTGCTGCAGCACAACCGGGACCGCCTGCGGCTGTCCGTGGGCTGCGCCGACAGCGTGAATATCGCCCTGCTGACCCCCTTCTACCGGCAGCTGCTGCGGCAGGAGCCGGCGCTGGACCTCCACATCCACACCCGCCAATCCTCCGCCCTCTACGACCTGCTGGACGCCAGGGACATGGATGTGGCCTTTGTGTTCTACCACCTCTACTACAAAAACATCCTCTGCCAGCTGGTCTACCAGGAGAAGCTGTACCTGGTCCAGTCCCAGCATCCGGCGGTGGCCAAGGCGGTGGTCCACACCGACGAGCTGGACGCCTCCCGGGAGCTCTTCTTCAAGTGGGACGACCGCTACCAGATCTGGCACAACCAGTGGCTCACCAACTACGGCCGCCCCGCCGCTACCACGGACACCATCACCATGCTGGATCAGCTGTGGGACAGCGAGGACTACTGGGTCATTGCGCCGGAGTCGGTGATCTGCACCCTCAGCCGGCGGCGGCCGGTCTTTGTCAGCCAGCTGAAAAACCCGCCGCCCAACCGCCGGTGCTACAAGATCACCCACCGTGCCCCTCTGGCCCCCAGCGCCAGAGCCCTGGAGGTCTTTGAAAGGCGGCTGGGGGAGTATCTGGAGGAGCTCCACTTCCCCATCCGGCTGGGAGAGGTGTGGCAGGAGGAGTAGGTCAGCCCCGCAGCTTCTCCACAGCCTTCTTCAGCCGCTCCATGCCCTCCACGATCCGCTCGTAGCTGCAGGCGTAGGACAGGCGGATGAAGCCCTCTCCCTGGGGACCGAAGGCGGAGCCGGGCACCGCGGCGATGTGGGCCTCTTCCAGCAGATAGTCCGCCATCTGGACAGAGGTGAGGCCCAGGGCGCGGATATTCACAAAGATGTAGAAGGCCCCGTCGGGCTTCCTGCAGCTGAGGCCGTCGATGGCGTTGATGGCGTCCACGGCGTAGTCCCGGCGGCGCTCATATTCCGCCACCATCTCCTGTACGGCGCTCTCCCCCTTCTCCAGGGCGGTGATCCCCGCCTCCTGCACGAAGGAGGCGGCGCAGGTGTTGATGTACTGGTGGACCCGGACCATGGCCTGGATGCAGTCCACCGGGGCGGCGGCGTAGCCCAGCCGCCAGCCGGTCATGGAGTAGCACTTGGAAAAGCCGTTGAGGGTGATGGTCCGCTTTTTCATGCCGGGCAGGGAGGCGAAGCTCACGTGCTTCACGCCGCCGTAGGTCAGCTTCTCATAGATCTCATCGGACACCACGATCAGGTCGTGCTTCTCCACAATCCGGGCGATCTGCTCCAGCGTCTCCCGGCTCTGGACGCCGCCGGTGGGATTGCTGGGGGTGTTGATCACCAGCATTCTGGTCTTCTCTGTGATGAGGCCCTCAATCTCCTCCGGGTCCATCTGGTAGTTCCGCTCCTCCTTCAGAGAGTAGGACACCGGCACGGCGCCGAAAAATTCGGGCACATGGATGTAGTTGAGCCACACGGGGTCCGGTACCAGCACCTCGTCCCCGGGACTCAAAAAGGCGGCCACGGCGGCATAGGTGCCCTCGCCCACGCCGATGGTCACCAGGATCTCCTCGGGGGCGTAGTCGATGCCGTTGTCCCGGCGGAGCTTCTCGGCGATGGCGGCGCGCAGCTCCGGGGTGCCGTAGTTGGAGGTGTAGAACACGTTGCCCTTCTTGAGACTCTCGTAGGCGGCCTCCTTGATGACCGCCGGGGTGTCAAAGTCCGGACGGCCGATCTCCATGTGGATCACATCCACGCCCTGCTTCTGCATCCGGGTGGCCCGCTCCATCATCACACGGATTTCAGAGAAGGGCAGGGCTTCCATTCTGCCCGCGGTTTCAAACATGGTGCTGTCTCCTTTCTCACGCCGGGCCCGCATTCCGGGCCCCTTCCGCCGCCTGAGGCGGCCTTGCTTGGCCTCAGTATAGACAGCAAAGCGAACCCTTGTAAAATAGGGCGGATGGATAAATGATATTCAAAAAAAGCATATTGCTCACCCGCTCCCCCCTCCGCAGCCACCGGCCGGGGGATTTTTGCCGTTCAAGAGGCGTTTGCCGCCCACCTGTGCTCCCACAGGGACCGGGGAAAGGGGAAATATTCAAGTTCTGAATATTTCCTAATGGTTTTTCCCATTTGGCGGCGAAAAAAAGAGAATGGTATACTGACCTCAACAAACCGGTTCCGAGGACTCCGGGGACGTTTTGTTCCCCTGCCGGCAGCGAGTCTTCGGAAGCGGCGCCGGGATACCCGGCCTGCCCTGCAGCACCATACCGGAAGAGAATGATTTTGTGAGAGTAGGAGTTGAAATTATGGGTGAGAAAAAAAGAAAGAATTTTGTCAAACGCATGGTGACGGGCCTGATCTGCGGCGTGGTGCTGGGTCTCATCATCTCCCTGGCCAAGCCCTACATGTCCGAGTCCCTGTGGGGAATCCTCAACCGTATCTTCTTCCAGGACATCACCGTCGACGAGGGCCGCAGCGCCATCGGCCTTTTCTACATCGTCCAGACCGTCTTCACCAACGCCCTGAAGCTGGCCATCGTGCCGATGGTGTTCTTCTCCATCATCATGTCCGTGTGCGGCATGAACGACATGCGCAAGCTGGGGAGAATTGCAGGCAAGACCATCGTCACCTTCGTGCTCTTCTATCTGGCGGCCTGCCTCTTCGCCAGCCTGGTGTCCGAGGCGGTCATCGGCATGGGCGTCTATCATGAGTTCGTCGTGGACGAGCTGGCCGCAGGCGTTACCGAGGCCACCACCAGCAACATTCTGGTGACCATCGTCAACGCCGTGCCCGACAACCTGATTTCCGCCCTCAGCAGCAATAACAAGATGCTGGCGGTGATCACCTGCTCCGTGGTCATCGGCGTGTGCGTGGCCGCTATGGAGAGCAAGATTCAGGTCTTCAAAACCTTCTGCGACGAGTGCAGCCAGATCACCCAGAAGTTCCTGGACTTCCTCATCATCGCCTGCAGTCCCTTCGCGGTGTTCTGCATGATCACCCGCACCTTCGCCATCTACGGCATCGACCAGGTGGGGAATATCTTCTCCTACATCCTGGTCACCATCTGCGTCCTGTTGGTCTACCTCTTCGTGGCCTACCCGGTGGCCCTGGCGGTAATCAACAAGGTCAACCCCATGATCTTCATGAAGAAGATGCTGAAGGTGGCCATCATCGCCTTCGGCGCCGCCGCCTCCGCCCCCGCCCTGCCCCTCAACCGGGAGACCTGCGTGAAGGAGCTGGGCTGCTCCGAGGAGATCACCGATTTCGTTCTCCCCATCGGCATGACCATCAATATGAACGGCACCGCCATCATGCACATCATCGGCACCGCCTTCATCGCCACCTGCGCGGGGTTGGATGTGACTCCCATGAACTACCTGACCATGACCCTGCTGGCCATTGCCGCCTCCATGGGTACCCCGGCCATTCCCGCCGCCGGGTCCGTGATGCTCTACGCCGTTCTCACCGGCGCGGGCTTCAACACCGAGCTGTGCACCCTCATCTACTCCCTGGTGCTGGCCATGAACAAGCCCTGCGAGATGGTGCTGACCACCCTGAACGTGGTGGGCGACGCCGCCACGGCGGTGATCGTCTCCAAGAGCGAGGGCGAGTTCGACAAGGAGATCTACAACAGCTGACACACTGCGTCCAGAAACCGGGAGGTGACAGGATTGGACGGCTATACCCTGCGCTATGTGGGCGACCAGGCCCTCTCTGTGGAATTTGAGGAGGAGATCAGCCTCCCCGTCAACCGGAAGGTGACTGCTCTCTATCAGGCCCTTGCGGCCTGCCGGATCCCCGGGGTGGGGGAGCTGGTGCCCACCTACCGGGCCCTGCTGATCCACTACGACGCGCTGCGAACGGATTTGAAGGCCCTGACGGCGGCGGTGGAGCGCTGCGCCGCGCACCTGGATCTCACCAAGCTCCCCAAGGCCCTGGTGACGGAGATCCCCGTCCTCTACGAGGGGGAGTACGCCATGGACTTAGAGGAGATCGCCAGGATCGAAAACAAGACCGTGGAGGAGATTATCCGCATCCACAGCCAGAGCGACTACTATGTGTACATGCTGGGCTTCGCCCCCGGCCACCCCTACACCGCCCGGATGGAACATCCCTTCTCCTTCAAGCGCCGGGCTGAGCCCCGGGTGAAGATCCCCGGCGGCAGCATTGTGGTGCAGCTGGCTCTCAGCGACATCATCCCCTTTGATCAGCCCTGCGGCTGGAACATCATCGGCACCACCCCGGTGCTGGCCTGCGACTACCGGAAGGAAAACCCCTTCCTTCTCCAGGCCGGCCAGTGGATCCGCCACGTCCCCATCGACAAGCCCACTTTCTTAGAGATCAAGCGGCAGGTGGAGCTGGGGGAGTACCGGTGCCGCACCTACGAAAAGGAGGGATAACATGGGCTTTGTGGTAGAACAGCCCGGCGTCCTGACCACCGTCCAGGACGGGGGACGCTTCGGCTATGAGCGCTTCGGCATGTCTCCCTCCGGCCCCATGGATCTGACCTCCTTTGAGATCGCCAACCTCCTGGTGGGCAACCGCCGGGAGGAGAGCGCCCTGGAGATGACCATTCTGGGCCCCACCCTCCGCTTTACCGCCGCCAACGTGGTGGCCGTCACCGGCGCGCCTTTGAAGCCCAAGCTCAACGGGGAGGACTGCCCCATGAACCGGGCCTTCCCCGTCTCGGCGGGGGACGAGCTGGCCCTGGGGGCGGTCCAGGGGGGCTGCCGGAGCTACATTGCCTTCGCCGGGGGGCTGGACGTACCGGAGATCATGGGCAGCCGGTGCACCGCCCTGCAGAACAAGGTGGGGGGTTTCCAGGGCCGCCGCCTGGCCAAGGGCGACGCCATCGGCTTCCGTTCCCCGGCGGCGGCGCTTCCCCACATGGAGCGCCGCCATGTGGAGCGGCAGGTGGAGACCGCCCCCCTCCGGGAAATCCGGGTGGTGCTGGGCCCCCAGGAGGACCGGTTCACCAGGGAGGGCATCGACACCTTCCTCACCGGCGTCTACACCGTGACCAAGGACTTCGACCGTATGGGCTGCCGTCTGGAGGGGCCGGTCATCGCCCACAGGGAGGACGGCAACATCATCTCCGACGGTATGGTCACCGGGGCCATCCAGGTGCCCACCGCCGGACAGCCCATCATCATGCTGGCGGAGCGGCAGACGGTGGGCGGCTACACCAAGATCGCCACCGTCATCACCGCGGACCTGCCCGCCGTGGGCCAGTGCAAGGCAGGGGACCAGATCCGCTTCCGGGCGGTGGAGGTGGAGGAGGCCCACCGGCTCCTGCGGCAGCAGGAGGAGGAGCTGAAGGCCCTGGAGGCGGCCATCCACGCCCCGGAGCCGGCGGCAAAAGCCCCCCGGTGCTACCGGGCCACGGTGAACGGCCTCACCTTTACCATCACCCTCACAGAATGCGACGACTGAGAAGAGGAGGAGCGACATGTATACCATTGATCTCAACAGCGACATGGGGGAGAGCTTCGGCGCCTACCGTATCGGCAACGACGAGGGGATCATCCCCTATATCACCTCCGCCAACATCGCCTGCGGCTGGCACGCCGGGGACCCCATGGTCATGGACCGGGTGGTGAAGGCGGCCAAGGCGGCGGGGGTGGCTGTGGGAGCCCACCCCGGGTACCCGGACCTCATGGGCTTTGGCCGCCGGAAGATGGTGCTGAGCCCTGCTGAGGTGAAAAACTATATGAAGTACCAGATCGGCGCCCTGTGGGCCTTCGCCCACAGCAGCGGCATGCGCCTGCAGCATGTGGCCCCCCACGGGGCCCTGGGAAACCTCTGCCAGTACGACCGGGAGACCTCCCGGGCCATCTGCGAGGCGGTGGCGGAGATTGATCCGGAAATCATGATCTTCTACTGCGCCGGGGCGGTGCTGGGAGAGGAGGCCAAGGCCATGGGCCTCAAGACCGCCTCCGAGATCTTTGCCGACCGGGCGGTGATGGACGACCTCAACCTGGTGCCCCGCAAGCAGCCCGGGGCCATGATCGAAAATGAGGAGCTGGCGGTGGAGCGGTGCATCCGCATGGTGAAGGAGCACCGGGTCACTTCCATTACCGGCAAGGAGGTGGACATCGACGGGGACACCCTCTGCGTCCACGGCGACGGCCCCAAGGCTCTGGCCTTTG
The DNA here is from genome assembly GCA_944386975.1 of uncultured Oscillospiraceae bacterium. GTDB lineage: Bacteria > Bacillota > Clostridia > Oscillospirales > Oscillospiraceae > CAJFPI01. Next base: position 46,630 of record CALXDC010000017.1, read on the forward strand.
TGGAGCGGATCCGCAAGGCCTTCCAGGAGGAGGGCATCCAGATCCGCAATTTCCTGTAACAGTCAGCGTGATAGAAAAGGACAGCCGCACCGGCTTCAAAGCCGGTGCGGCTGTCCTTTT
>CALXDC010000018.1 GCA_944386975.1 uncultured Oscillospiraceae bacterium
GGCCATCGGGCTATCACCTCCGGGCAAAACAAAAAGCGCCCAAGCCGTGCCACCCCGTTGGGGGTTGACATAGGCTCAGGCGCTGGTCGCTGTGGACTCTGGCTCAGGCGCAGGAATATTCACGATGGACTCCTGCCCGCAGCGTTTGCACTTCCGAGGCAGGTTTCGGACGGTGGTGTCGCTCTGGATCTTCAGCAGCTTACCCTTTCCGCAGATCGGGCAGTAGACCCATCCGTCCTTTACGATCAGTTTAACATTTCTCTCGACGGTTTGCAATCCCCAAATCCTCCTTTTGCGGCGTGTGTACGAAAAGACACTATATTTCAAGATTGACGCGCGTGCGCGCGCGACTGATTCTAAAGCAAAGAACCGTTCTTCGGTTTGATATACTCTCCGTAATAATAAGCGCCGAAATCGTTGGTCACATTCCCGCGCCGGGCCCACATCACATGGTCCGGGATTTCGATGGCCCCGCTGGCCTCTTCCCACCGCACCGGCGGCGGCAGCTTGGCCCGGAGGGAGCGGCTGCAGCTCCACGGATGGCGGCCAATGGGGATGATCACACCGTCGGTCCGCTCCTTGGTGAGATATCTGGCCAGCCGTCGGTATCCGCCCTCCCTGCGGAGCACCGGCTCGTCCTCCACGTCGCCGTACTTCCAGAGATGCCGCACCTCCGCCGGAGAGAAGTCATCGTCGGACAGCACCACATGGATGTGATAGCGGTGATCACCATGGAGTCCCTCAATGGCATAGATCCAGTCGTATGGCCGGAGATCCCGCCACCGCAGGGATTTGGCCTGATAGGCCCTCAGACATCGGCGGACCCCCACGAAGTTGGGAGGCAGCCAAAGGCTGTCAAAGGTCAGCGTATAATGACTGCCGCGAAAACCATACAAGGCGAGGCACAGCTCCAACAGGTCCGTAGGAGACCGGCATACTGCGGTCCTCTGGGACTTGATGATCTGCAGCTTATCCCGCCGGTCCTCCGGAGAGTCTGTGCGGGAGAGGCGGGGGCGCAGGGCCCGGCACTCCTTCACCAGCGGCCCTGCCTCCTGCCGCACACAGATCCACCGGGCCTCACCCATGGGCCTCCCCCTCTGCAGCCTGCTTTGTCATGTCCGTCTCCTCCTTGTCCAGTTTGTCCAAGGCCCGGGCCACTGCCGCCCACTGGGCGTCCTCCAGGGCGTCGGCGTTGGAGATCACTCGGCGGAGCACGTCGGCGGTAACGTCCCTCCGGCGGGCCGCCTTGGCCACCGCCTCCAGGCAGCCCAGGCCATGGGTTTTACGATAGGACAAAAGGCGGGCGTGGGTTGCCTGCTTCCGTGCAACATTTTCACTTTTCGGCCGTTTGGTTTTTTCTGTCGGCTCCTGAGGAGCCACCTCCGCCAGGCCGGGCAGCTGCTCAATGGTCCAGGTGTAAGCGGCAGGGATCACCCACACGCCGCTGGAGACGGCCCGGATGGTGGCCAGCCGGATGGCCTCCGCCTGCTCCGCCGTACAGGACGGCACCCGCACCACCAGAACCTCCCTCAGATCTTGTTGATCCATCCTATCCCTCCTGTCTATGTTTCGGCCACCAGGGGCAATACTGCCGCTTGCAGGCCTGGCGGCAGGTCTCACAGTGCCGCTTTGCCTCAGATCTCCAGATCTTGGACACCCACGCATCCGCTGCCGCCCGCTCCCCCGGCACGGTCACGATCACGCCGCAGTCAAGGCAGCGGTAGGTGGTGCGGCTGTCCCTTGTAAGCCCGATCATCTCCGCCCCGCAGCGGGGGCATTTAGCCCTCATGGGCATTCCCCTTAGCGCCATAAGCGGCTCCGGCAAAAGCATAGGCCCGCCATGTGACGCCGTACAGGCTATAGGCGAGGTATTTATTCAGGCGCTCGGTAGTAGTGACGAAAAAGCCCGTATCCCCGGCCGCGCTCAGGATGGCCCAGAAGGCTCGGCCCAGCCTGGGCTCCTCGATCCACACCGGCTGCCCCACCACCTCCCGCAGCTGCTCCAGGGGCAGGGGCCCGTCGTCGGGGAGCCGCTTGATGATCTCCACCGCCTCGCTGCAGGCCTGGATCTCATGGTTAAGCGTTGACAGAACGACCGCCGTAAGCTCGGTATAGCTCCTGCGTTCGACGCACTTTCTCCAGTTGGTTTTCAAGCTGTCCAGGTGCATCTCCAGCACCTGGACGATCTCCTCGGTTTTCATTGCATCGTCTCCTTTCCTTTTCGTTATTTTACATAAAATTCCTAATTGATTTTTGTTCGCCTATTTGGATATACTCTATTGACGTATACGCTAATAGAGTATATAATAAAACCATCAAGAGAGGGGACCACCCCAGAAGCAGGAGGAAACCATTATGAAGAGCATCAATACCCACGGCTTGACCATCAAAGGACTCAAAGCCGCCTGTGGCCGGACAATCAACTGGTGGCCCGGATCCGGCGGATATACCGAGGTGTTTTTTGACAGAGCCACCGGGGAGATCTGGACGGTGGATCAGGTTTCCCTCGGGATGAACACATGGACCCAGTACGACGATCCTGATGTCATCAAGGTCTGCAATGCGACCACTCACCTAACCATGCAGCAGCTGGCCGACCTGGTTTATCAGGCGGTCACAGCCCACCGGGAGATGGAAGAGTACTTTGCGTCCTTATGTGCGGAAAATAAGGAGGCGGCGGAATGACAGACAAAGAGTTCTGCGTCCTCTTCGCCGAGGCGCTCAAAGACAAAAACAGAGAGGTCTTTGTGTCCGATTGGGTGATGTCCTCCATGTGGGGTGAGGACGCGGATCCCATCCGCATGGCAGAGATCTGCGGAGCGGTGTGGGATCTGGCCCACCTGTCCGTAGCGGACATACGGGCACACACCGGATTGACTCAAGCCGCCTTTGCCACCCGGTTTTGTATCCCCGTCCGGACTGTGCAAAACTGGGAGTCCCGCGGCGGGTGTCCGCATTACGTCCTTTTGATGATGGCGCGGTTGGCCGGGATAACGGACCTATGAAAACCGCCGCGTCACCCATCCAGCCCGGGGATGTCTTTGGGGAGCTGACTGTCCTGGCCCCCGCTGGGATTCAGCTGAACGGATCCAACACGTGGATCTGCAAATGCTCCTGCGGCGCTATCTGCAAGGTATCCGCCAGGGCACTGCGCAATGGGGGAAGGCGCTCCTGCGGCCACCTAAAGCGCACCGATAAAGCCGGAGTCCGCAGCGGGAGGCTCGTTGCCGTCAGGCAGATGGCCAAGCGGGAAAACGGGTTTGTCGTCTGGCTCTGCCGCTGCGACTGTGGCAACGTCGCCCTGCTCCTAAGCAGCAATGTGGGGAGCACAAAGTCCTGCGGATGCTTGCAGCGCGGCCGTGGGAAACCGGTCCGCGCACGCTGCCCGGCCTGCGGCGATTTATTCGAAATCTCCTTGGACGGGAATCCTACCCCCCAGTTTTGCCCCTCCTGTGCGCCGAAGTATCGCGGGCAGACATGGCGGGTGTGCCCGATCTGCAAGACGCTGTTCCCCGCGCCGCCCAGTGACAAGACCGTGACCTGCTCCAAGGAGTGCTCTGCACAGTGGCGGCGGCTTACGCATGCCGGGGTGTCAAATCACTGGAGCGATGAGGCCCGGGCCAAATGCTCCCAGCGGGGGCAGACCGACAACCTCAAGCTCGGCTCCCCTGCGGCGCAACGGTCTCCGGCGGCCGGCCGGTTTGAGACCAACCAGGAGGCCAAGGTATGGACCTTAATTGATCCGAGCGGAAACGAAATCGTAGTGCGCAATCTGAGAATGTGGGCCAGGGACCACACGGACCTGTTCGGTAAGCCGCCGGGAGATCACTCAGCAAATCAAATTTCCGCCGGATTTGCGCAGATCGTCCAGACCATGCTGGGGAAGCGAAAGACCCCTGCCATGTCATACTTTGGCTGGACGCTGAAGTGCTTGCCCCAGGTCCCGGAACAGCCACCCTCCTCTTTGCCTCCATCCAAGAGGAGATCCAAGGGATAAAGTCAAACGAAAGCGTGTAACAGGGCACTCCTTAACGGGCCGCCCCCATCCGGGGGGCGGCTTTTCTCGGTTACAGGTGCAGCTCCAGCACCTGGATGATGTCCTCGTTTTTCATTGCTCCTCCTTCCTAGTGATCCGTCTTTCCAACTCGGCCCAGGCTTCCTCTGTCAGTGGACGGCCGCATTCTCCGCAAAATTTTTCAAAAAAAACCTTCCGCTGTTTCTCGCACAACTCGCACGGTTCCCACGTCTCCCGATCGATGCGGGCGGGAGGGTAGGCGTAGGCAAGCCAGCCGAGTTTATGAAGCCCGCCCTTTCCGTCTGGGTCTGGATAAGTCAACCCGTAAAGGTCTGGGTCTCTGTCTAAGATGTAGTCCTCCGCATCTTCAGATAGTTCCCAGTGCCCCCAGTATGGGGCCTCCGCAATCCACACCGGATGCCCATTCATCTCCCGCAGCTGCTCCAGGGTCAGCGGCTCCCCTCTGGAACAGCCGGTATTCCGCAGCGCATCCGCTCCCATCTTTCTCGCCTCACGCAGCGCCTTCACCAGGATTTCCTGCCATGCAAAACCGTGATAATATTGCAGTTCTTCCATCGCCGCAAGGTTCGTTTCAGGGTCAAGGAGCCGCGCGGCTTCTTCATTCGTCATGGGTAGTCTCCTCCCTGCTGATCCGCTCGAACGCGATCACCCATACCCAGGGGTTTGCCTCCCAGCCGTAGGTGGGCAGGTCTGCCGGCTTGATGGTGTGGTTCCAGGTCTGATGCCACCGGTCCCAAGTCTTTTCGTACTCGTCTGTCTCTTTGATTCCCTCCATGAGTACGTCGGCCAGGGTCATGTCCCGCAGCCGCTCCACCCGCACCCCGGTGACCCGCAGGAAGATTCTGGCGGCATCCCTGGGCATGTGGTAGGGGGAACGCCATTTATCCTCTGGCTCCGCCCCGTCGGCCTTGTACCGATAGGTTTTGCTTGTCCCTCTAAGGGGTTCCGGGATCGGCAGGCAGTTCCAGGTTTCCCGTACCCACAAGATATCGCCACGGTCGCAGGGCGGATATACCGCATGTATTCCACCTGCACAAGAGTGACATATAGCACACAGACGCCCATTGCTATCCCGATACATTCCTCTTACTGCAGCATAATCGGGTTCTGGCTGAGGCTTAACCGCCCGCCGGGTGACAGTCTTCCGGCCATCCAGAAGGGCCCTCACGTTTTCTGTGTTAAACAGGATCGGTTTCAACTATGCTTACCTCCTCCTCACGCCGGGCGGGCCTCTCTGCCCTTCTTCCCAGCGGCCGTCAGTTTCTGCTCCGACTCGCCGCGCCTGGCCGCGCACCACGGCGTCAGCACCTCCCGCTCCCAGCGGTCGCAGAAGTCCCGCACCTTCTTTGGAATCGAATGGGAGTACTGCTTACGCTCCCCATGGTGCTCATTGCCATAGCCGTGGAGCTGGATCTCCTTGGGCAGCTTCCCCCGCATGTCGATCTGGAGAGTGTAATAGCTCCGTTCCGGCCGACGATACTTCCGGACGAAAAAGACCGGTTTGCCCGAGCAATGGTCATGCCCGTAGGTCCCCACACAGTGCCGCAAGACCTTCCCCTCCGTCACAAGATCCTCTTCCGCCTGGGGGATCACGACGCACAGTTCTCCATCCGTCCATGCCAGATCCCGATACAGGTGAGCAGTCCTGTTGAAGTCCACCCGATAGGAGGACTTGCCCCTGACGCCCCAGAACTCCGCCAGCCGCTCATGGGCCGCCATCAGATCCCGGGGCCACAGGGTCTCCGTCGTCTCCGCCATCTCCGCGGAGCGCAGCATCTTCCGGTAGTCGATGAGGTACTGCACACCGCCGGCCAGCATCTTCTGCCGCTCCAGGTACCGCACCACCCGCACCGGCGTCAGGTCCTCCCATCCGGCGGCCACCATCTCCAGCAGCTGCCCCACCGCCTCACTGCCCACCTTCCTCCTGCAGGCGGCAAACGTGTCGGCATCCCCACCGGGGATCTGGAACCGGTACCGGCTCCAAATCTTCAGATCATAGCCGGACCACCCCTGCCGGGAGATCTCCCGGAATGCCTCTTTGTCCATCCCCAGCATCCGGTGGGGCTTCATCTGCCGCCAGTCCACCCAGGTGATGGGCGGCGTGTCGTTGAGATCCCGCAGGGAGGTAGCGTTGTCCAGCTGGTCGTCAATGGCGTCCACCACCGCCCGGGCAAAGCCCTGCCGCATGAGGTTCTCCACCTGAGGGAACCGCTGCCACACATGGAGATAAGCCCCCGGCCAGCATCCATGGGCCCCGATGTACTGCTCCAGGCCGGTCTTCTCCCCGGTGTGACCCTCCAGCTCCGGGCCATAGGCAAAGGTCCAGCCCCCGATCTTCCGGTTGTTCTCCGCCTCCCAGGAGTAGTAAGGCATCTGCATGGGGTCCCGGGTGCGGGCACATGGGAGCCACTCCACCTCCCGCACCTCACAGCCCGTCCGCCTGGCCCGGAAACGCCGGAGCTTTCCGTCCGTGTCGATCAGGAGGGCGGCATGGGGCAGGAACTGGACGGTATCGTGACCGGTACTGTCGATATGCTGCTGCACCAGCCAGTACATAAGGACGGTGTACCGCTCCACATTGACCACCTCCGCCTGGAGGACCTGATAGGTCCTCCCCTTCCGCAGCTCCGCTTTCTGTACCAGTTCCACGATGCTCCAGCAGTAGGGACACTGGACCGTTTCGCCGTCAAAGATCTCCAGGGCGTCCTCCCCCGGCTCCGCGTACCCGGTGTAGGTCTGCCCATCCGGCCCCTCCGCCAGGACGATGCCCCGGCTGCCGTTCTTGCTGGTATAGCCGGCGATGAATGTCTCCTCGCACTGGGAACAGGTGCAGAGAGCGCCCCAGCGATGCCGCGCCGTCCGCGCCCGGCGCTCCCAGTCCTCCGGGTACATGGTCTGTTGGATCTCCTCCTGGATCACCACCGCCTCCCGCCGGAACAGGAGGAGGTGTGGGGCCAGCTCTTCCTCGCCATAGATCGAGCTCATTACATACTGGACCAAATCGCCGCAGGGCTGTTTGGGGAGCAGAGATGCCACATCCTTCCATGCGTCGTTTTTCTTGTTTTTGGCCATCGTTCACCCCTCCTCCGTCAAAAGAAATCCGCCAGGTCCACCACCACGGCCCTCCTGCGCCCCGCCTCCGGCGCGTCCGCAGCGGGCAGGCCGTAGAACTCCCGGAGGATCCGCTCCGCCTCACCCGGCATCACGCAGGAGAAATTCCCCGTCTTGTGCTGGTCGGCAAAGGCCTTGATCTTACGCTCCGCCTCCACGATGCCCATTTGCGGGTTGTCCAGATCCCGGTCGATCAGCTCCGCGCAGTCCGGCTCCCGCCGGCAGAGGTCCATCAGCTGCTCCGCCACCATCCAGGGGGCCGAGCGCTCCTTGACTGCGGCCTGCTGCGCCTTCAGCTTGTCAATGGCACTCACTCTGCACACCTCCCAATGGCCTCCGCCAGAGCCCGGAGGGCCTTCTCCATGCCCTGGGCGGCGGTCTGATCCTCCCGGCCCCGGGCCTTTATGAGCAGACCGTGGAGCTTGTTGGCCAGCTCCTGGCCCTGGGTAAACAACACTTCGAACATGGCCAGGTCCTTGTCGGCCGAGAGGGCCGCCCGCTTGTCCGCCTTCTCCGCCGCCTCCAGGCGCTGCCGGACCTCGGCCAGACTGTCCTCGGCGGCTTTCTGCCGCTCCTCGGCCTTTGCCTTGGCGGCCTTGGCCCGGTCCAGCTTGCCCTGCATCTCCGCCACGGCGTCGGCCCTGGCCTTCTCCACGGCCTCCTGGTCCACCACGGTCTCCACCGCCACCTCCACCGGCCGGTCCTTGAGCTCCGCCAGCTCCGCCTCCAGGCGGGAAACGTCCCGCATGGCCAGATCATAGTCCTCCTTGCTGCCCGCCAGCCGAACGTTAAGCAGGCGCATATCCTCCGCCATCTTGGCCCGGGCCTCCTCGGCAGAGGCGGCGTCCGCCTTGGCCGCCTGGGCGGCCTTCAGCGCCTCATCCCGCTCCCGGATGGCCGCCTCCAGCTGCCGGGCGGACATGTCGACGACGTTGTGCTCCTCCAGGAACTGCTCCCGCTCCTCCCGGGGCAGGGCCAGCAGGGTCAGGGCCTTTGTGGCGCCCAAATCCGCAAGCGCCTGCGGATTTGACCACTCCCGGGCCAGCCGCATCAGGTTCTGAGCGGAGCGCTCGGAGAACTCCACCCGCTCCGTCAGCCAGGGCAGCCACTCCCCGTGGGGCAGCAGCGCCTTGGCGTCGATGAGCCTCCTGCCGATGTCCAGGATGGCGGTCCCGGCCTTTTCCTTGAGGACCAGGATCTCGCCGGTGATGGCCTCAATGTCCTTGGGACCATCGCCGGCGGACTCCATCACGCTCTTGGCAAAGGCGCCGATCTCAAATTTTGCCACAATAATCCACCTCCCCGAAGATCTCCTGGCACAGCAGCCGGTAGTCCCGGCTGGCGGCGCTGGTGACGCTGTAGTCCACCACCGACGCCTTCAAAAAAATGCTCTCCGGCACCTTGTCCGTCCGGCGGATGGTCTGGCGGAACACCGGCAGCATGGACCGGAGCAGCCGCTCCCCCTCCGTCACCGCCGGGCACCGGTGCCACTGGTTGATCAGCACCCCAGCCACCCGGAGGGCCGGGTTGACCTCCCGCATGGAGGACACCTGGAGCAGCATGTCCGTCATGCCTTCCACGGAAAAGCCGTCCATCAGCACCGGGATGATGATCTCGTCGGCGGCCATCAGGGCCGCGGTGGAGGCCGCCGTGAAGCCCGGCGGGCAGTCGAAGAGCACCACGTCCACCGTGCCGTCCTCGGCCACCGCCTCCAGGAAGTCCTGCAGGGCGGTGAGCCCGGCGGCCCCCCGGCGCAGGGCCGCCAGGTCCAGCCGGTACAGCTCCTGACTGGCCGGCAGAAGCAGCAGCCTCGGCTTGACGCCGATCACGTTGTCCATCCAGTAGGGGTCGTGGTTCCCCTCCAGCACCTCCGCCAGAGTGACGGTGTCCGGCACTTCCCCGAGGTAGAACCGGGTGAGATTGCATTGGCCATCACAATCCACCACCAGCACCCGCTTGCCGTAGGTCTCCGTGAGAATGTGGGCCAGGGAGATGGTGGTCACCGTCTTCCCCACCCCGCCTTTGAGATTTTCAATCGCTATTGCCCTCATGGTATGGTCCTCCTGTCAAAATGGCAGATCCGGAGTCTCCCCCAGCTCTGTAAAACTCACCTGCCCACTTGCCTCACGGCTCTGGGCCTTGGCCTTCCGCCCGGCATCCACCAGGCTCCGCATGACGCTGCGGCCGCCGGCGTCCGTCAGCACAGAAAAGGTCTGCTTGTCTCCGTCAAAATACAGCGGCCAGCGCCCCAGCTTGTACTCCTTGTTCTTGGCGATCTTGAGGATCCGGTGCTGGTCCTTATTGAGGTCCTTGTCCTTGGGATCCGGCCGGAACAGCAGGAAGATCATGTCCGCGTCCTGCTCAAACTGACCGCTCTCCTTGAGGTCGTGCATATCCGGCTCCCGCCAGCCGCCGGAGCGCTCCTGCCGGGTCAGCTGGGCCAGCTCCACCACCAGCGTACCCGTCCGCTGGGCGAAGGTGTGCAGGGCCATGGAGACCGACGCCATCTGCTCCTGCCGGGTGGCCCGCCGGTCCAGCTCCGGCTGCACCAGCTGCACATAGTCGATAAAGATCACCTGGAACCCATAGGCCCGGCTGACCGCCTGGATCTCCGTGGCCGTCATGCCGGAGGCCTGGAGCACAGTCAGGTCCCGCTTGAGCATGTCGTCGGACTTGGCGATCAAGGCGGACCAGTCCCCCTCGGAGAGGCTGCGGGTCTTGATATCCCGGGCGCTGATCTGAGCCACATGGCTCACCATGCGGTCCCGGACCTTGCCCTTGCGGGTCTCCAGGGAGAAAAAGCCGACCTTGTACCGCCCGGCCATGTGATAGGCCATCATCAGGGCCAGGGCCGTCTTGCCGTCGGAGGGGTACCCGCCCACCATGACCACGTCCCCCAGTTCGGTGAAGGCCCCCTCGTCCACCTGGCCCAGGCCGAAGGAGACATATTCCGGCGCCGGGGTATCCGGATTCTGGGCGGTGAAAAAATCGTCCAGCATCTCCCGCATGGTCCAGGCGTCGGTCCGGCGGCCGTCGCTGAGCAGCTGCCCCAGGTCCGCGCACAGGGGGCGGCACTCGTCCAGGGTGATGGCCTCCCCCAGCTTTTGGGCCACATCCCGGACCCGCTGCAGCCGGGCCTGCTGCCGGCAGAGGGCGGCGTACTCCCGCCAGTTGGCGCTGGTGGGCGTGATCTCCATGAGCTCCACCATGTAGCCGTTGTAGTTGGGACCGATCCGGTCCCGGATGGTAATGGCGTCCACCGGGCTGCCGGCGCGGAACAGCGCCCGGGCCGTCTGGTAGATCAAGCGGTTTGCCTGGTTGAGGAAATCCTCCGGCGCCACGGCGGAGAGCAGTTCGCTCGCAATATCCGGATCGATCAGCAGCGACCCGATGACGGCCCGCTCCGCGTCCAGCTGGTGCTCCAACTTGGCCTGACTGCTCACTGCCATCCGTAGGACCTCCCCTCCCCGGGTGGGTCAGGTACGGGAGGCCGTGCCTCCGCCTCCACCCATCGGGCGTTGTTCAGGTAGGTGCTGGCGTAGGGCTTGCCGATGCCGGCCTGCCAGCCGGGGGAGGCCACCTGACGCTCCAGTGCCCGGCCGATCCGGGCGATCAGGGCGTCGTCGGGCCGCAGCTTGTCCCAGGCCCGGATGGCCGCCTGCCGGTCCTCGTTGCGGACGTTGGCGCTGTAGTAGGCCCAAAAGGCCTCGAACCGCTCCGGCTTCCACGCCGCGGTGGTCTTGGGCGTCCTGCCTGCCCTGGGCCGCTTCTTTTTGGCCGCCTCCTCACCCGGTCCCCCTTGGGGGACTATAGGGGGTATATATAACTGGTCAGTAACTGTATCCTTATTACATTTCACCGTTTCGTGAAATCGATTTCCCCGTTCGGTGAAATGCATTTCACCGTTTGGTGAAATGGGAACGAGCAGCTCATAGACCTCCAGAACGCTGTCAGCCAGGGCATACCAGACCGTCCGGTCTGTCCTGTCCTCGCTGTAGTTCCCGGTCAGCAGCGCCTCCTGTTCCTTGAGCTTGGCGATGATCCGCTCCAGCTGCCGCCTGGACCAGAAGGGAAACAGCTTGGCCAGGGCCTCTAAGGTGTTGTAGGTCCAGGTGCGCCCGTCGTGAAAGTGCTTCCCGTTGGCCTGATTTTTCGCCACCCAGAAGGCCATGGCGTGGAGGAAGATAGCGCCGTCCACCCCGTACCGCTGGGCCAGCTCCGCCTTGAAATGAAACTCTGTCACCCGGTTCCCCCCTTGCGTTGCCGCCTGTTTTGTGCTATACTGAATCTGCCCGCATGGGGGATCTCCCCATGTCCGCCCCGTAAGGCCTGCCCGCCTGCGGGGCTTTTTTTATGTCCTCTCACGGCCGGCCCTCCATCCTGGCGGTGTAGAGTCCCTCCCCGCTGCCCATAGCCGCCTCCAGGGCCGCTAAGTCCCAGTATTGGATCACCTGGACCTCCGCCGCCTGCCGCTGCCGGGCCTGGGCATCCAGCCGGGCGGCGTACTTCCCGGCGGTTACCCACAGGGCGGCCGCCGCCATAATCAGCACCGCCAGCCAGATCCGCCGCAGCCACCGCCGCCGGCGCAGCTGCTCCCTCGTTCTGCTCATGCCTGACTCTCCTCTTCGGTGTAGTGGACTTTCCCGTCATCGTCGCGCCAGCAGTCGTAGACCCGGCCATCCGTAAACTCCAGACGGCAATGGCTGCCCCTTCGAGAGACCTCCTGAATTTTGCCTTCGGGGAAGGATCTGTAGATGTCATCCAGGATCAGGATAACGGTGGAGATCTGCCTGCATCCGGCGGAAAATCCACGATCAAGGGACTCCACATAGATCTCCTCCTCCGGCGTCAGATCGTCCCGCCACTCCTGAGTCTCCGGGGCCTCCGTCTCCTCGGTCCAGATCCGGTACAGGCCTTCACGCCGCTCCTCCGGGAGCATGGTGGCATCGTTGATCTGCGTCATGCGGCGCCTCCGTCATCCGTGGCCCGCTCGGCCACCCACTTGTCAAAGAGCTTGGTGTAGATTTCAAAGATCCGGTGCTTCCCCTCCGGGGTGCGGATGCAGATGGCAAAGGGGTAGAGCCCCGCCTCGATGCCGGCGGCCAGACGCTCGTTGGACGTGGGCACCCCCAACTGCCGCATCCGGACCGCCAGCTCACAGAGGGTCATGGTCTCAATTTTCAGCATGATGATGTACCTCCTCAGACAGTTTGAGATTCAGCGCCGCCCGGACCAGATCGTCCAGGTCGGCCAGGATGGCGTCGAACAGGGGCCGCTCAGTCTCGTCGATGACGCCGTCCTCGGCGATCTGCAGCAGCTCCCGGTCTCGGTGCTGCTCGGCGAAGCGGACCACCTTGTTGATCAGCTGGATGGACGCCCGGGGCAGGTCCAGCACCTGGACCTCCGGCACGACCTTGATCTCCCCGGAGGCGATCCGGTTGTGCTGATAGGCCAGATACAGGGCGTCGTAGACGATGCACATGCGATCCACCACGTCGGCCGGGGGCAGACGGTGGTAGCCCTCATAGGCCTTGATGCTCTCCACGGAGATGCCGAGTGCCTCAGCGGCCCCCTCCTGGGTCTTTCCGGCCTTGACCCGGGCTGTTTTGTAAATATTCGTGTCATACATGGACATGGACAAATTCTCCTTTCGCGGGATAAGATAAATCATGCAGAGCGGTCCCGGCCCAGCAGCTCGTCCACCGAGCAGCCGAAGAGCTCCGCCAGCTTGATCAGGTTGGCAGTGGAAGGGTAGGCCTTGCCCTCCTCCCAGGCGATCAGGGAGGGGCGGGCCACTCCCATCCGCCGGGCCAGCTCGCTGCGGTTCATACCTGCCGCTTCTCTCAACCGCTTGATATTCAAGGACTTTCACCTCCTTTACATCCATGGATTTGCATGGTATAGTAGTCTGTAACTACAGGTACAAGCTATTGCTATGAAGCCAAACAAACCGCTTGGCCGATCACAGGAGGGAATGTCAGATTGAATTGGGATAAATTACACAGATTCTCCCGTTTATTACCTCTCTGAGTTCCCTGCTGTCCGTCATTGTGGCCTTCTACGCTGTGCAGCAGGCCCGCAAAACTGCTTTGACCGGCACCTACTTTTCCGAAATGGCCCAGGCCTATTCCGGGTATTTGCGCTGTGTATCTGAGTTCGTTTTCCGCCGCGGCCTGGGGGAGCGTGACGCCCTGGCGGCATCGCTCTACCGCCTCCAGCTGGTCGCCTCCAGAGAGATCGCCAGCGACGCCCAGGAGCTTTATGTTTTCCTCTTGGCCTGGGCGTCGTCAAATCCGGCGGGGGCGTTGGAAGTGGATGAGCAATTGAATAGTTTAGGAGCGAAAATGAGGGAACATCTGGATCAGGCTCGAAAGTACGGCCGTCTGTAAAGAGCTCCCGGAAAAGCTCCCGGATCTCCTGCACCCCGATCCCCAACACGAGGATCAGCTCCAGTGCTGTGCAGGCGGTGACAAACCCCAGGCACCACAGATCAATGGGACGAATTTCTTGGATCTCCCTCACCCCCTTCCCGCCCGGCGGTGCAATTTGTAGTTACTGTCTACACTCTTAGGATAAATCCGTAATTACGGATTGTCAATAGTGTTAAGCCGTAATTACATATTTTATCCGTAATCACGAATTCTTTTTATAATAGGAGTGATGCCCTTTGAATGTCGAAGTTTTTGTGCAAAACATCAAATATTACTGTGCAAAGAAAGGGGTAAAGCCGACAAACGCCTGCAAAGAGAGCGGCGTTGGTGCCAGTTTTATCTCCGACATCAACCGCGGTCAAACGCCCTCTGTAGCCAAGGTCCAGATGCTGGCCGACTACCTCGGCGTCACCACCAGCGAGCTGCTGGGCGAAAAAATGCCCGCCACCGGAGAGGGTGACGGGCCGTCAGAGAATGAGACTTTATTCAGAAAACTTTCTCCTGATCTCCAGGAGGAGGCGTTACGGTACATGCGGTACTTAGCAGCGCAATCAGATAAGCGCGAAGGGTCTGGGGATTGATTCGGCCCTCCAATTGGCGAAATTCTACCAGGCGTTCCAGCTCGGTCATGGCAAAGGCCTCCTTAGATGGTCTTGCCCCTGGCCGCAATCCGACAAGAGTTGCACGAGATCGTGCAATTGGGAACCTGCGAAATATATAATACTACATGTGTGATTGCCCGTCGGTGTGCGGATAAATAAAAATGTGTCCAAATCGGGCACAAGGAGGAAGAGAAAGATGAAATGCAGCAAATGTGGACAAGAATACCAGGGTAATTTTTGCCCGAAATGTGGTGCCCCTGCTCCCGGTAATGCCGCCCCAGCGCCCCACAAGAAAAAGAAGTTCCGCTGGTGGTATGTGTTGATTGCTCTGGTGCTCATCGGGGTCATCGGTTCCGCAATGGGAGGAAATGAAGAGGACCCCTCCACAGAGGACAATCAGATTCAGGGAGAAATTTCCCAACCGGAGGAAACACCCGATCCGGTGGAAGATTCTGAGCCCACGGAGAGCGAGCCGGAAGTGTCAGAAGGCTGGACTGTGGAGCAGCAGAACGCCATGGCAACTGCTAAAGATTATCTGGACTATTCTGGCTTTTCTTATAATAGGCTTATCAGTCAGCTGGAGTATGAAGGATATTCCACTGAACTGGCCACTTGGGCGGCGGATAATTGCAATGCCGATTGGGATGCCGAAGCATTGGAGAGTGCCAAGGATTACCTCGACTATTCTGCCTTTTCTTATAATGGACTTATCAATCAGCTGGAATATGAAGAGTTCACAACAGAGCAGGCCACCTACGCTGCCGATAACTGCGGAGCGGACTGGAATGCCGAGGCAGCCGAGTGCGCTAAGAGTTATCTGGACTTCTCCTCGTTCTCCAGAGATGGGCTGATCGACCAGTTAGAGTACGAAGGCTTTACTTATGAACAGGCCGTTTATGGCGTAGAGCAGAATGGGATGTAAACCCAAACATTCCGTAAGATCTAAGAAAGAGTATCTCTGGCCCTCCCCAAATCCGCAAGCGCTTGCGGATTTGGCCGTGTCCGAGTCGGACACCTGAATAGACAAAAGCCACCGCCCCAGCGCGGGGCGGTGCTTTTTATGCTTGCAATTATCGAACAGCCGTTTTAATATAACCTAAAGAGGGGAGGGGACGTCATGGAATGCCGGAAGTGCAGCCGGGATCTGCCGGCGGACGCCGTCTACTGCTGCTACTGCGGCCGCAGGCTGTCGGGAGGCCCCCGCAAGGCCGCCAAGCGGCCCAACGGAGCCGGCAGCGTGTATAAGCTCTCAGGCCGCAGAGCGCGTCCCTGGGCGGCCTCCAGGAAAGGGGTATGGCTGGGCACCTACGAGACCAAGGCGGCCGCTCTGGAGGCCCTGGAGCGCTCCGCACGCCGTCCCATCAGCGACGCCATCAACTTAACAATGGAGCAAATCTGGGAGCGCTGGAAGGCGGAGAAATTCCCCGGTCTGGCGGAGAAGTCGCAGGAGGTATACCTCACCACCTGGCCCATCTTCTCCGGCCTGGCGGGGGAGAAGATGCGGACGCTGCGGACAGAGGACGTCCAGCGCCTGGTGGACGAGCAGGTCCAGAAGGGCCGCAGCCGCTCCCAGTGCGAGAAGATCCGGAACCTCTACAGTCAGCTTTGTAAGTGGGCCATGAGAGAGGATATCATCGACCGCAACTACGCCGAGTTCCTCCGGCTCCCCCGGGGGAAGAAGCCCCAGCGGGATACCTTTACTGCCAAGGAGCTGGCACTCCTCCAGCAGGACGCCGAGACCTGCGACACCTCGAAGCTGATCCTCATGCTGATTTTTACCGGATTCCGCCTCAATGAGCTGCTGCTTCTGCCCATGAGCGGCGTAAATCTGGAGGCTGACACCCTGACCGGCGGGGAAAAGACGGAGGCAGGCCGGGATCGCGTGGTCCCGATCCACCCGGCCATCCGGCCCTATGTAGCATATTTCGCGGGGAAGGCAAAGGGAGATCTGCTGATCAGCGGCTACGAGGGGAACCGGGATCAGAAGAATTTCCGGAGCCGGGACTACTATCCCACGCTGCGGCGCCTGGGGATCAGCACGGCGGAGCGGCCCATGAAGCCCCACAGCTGCCGGTATACCTTTGCCACCATGGCCGTCAGCGCGGATCTGCAGCCGGAGGCACTGCAGAAGATCATGGGCCATGCTCAATACTCGACAACGGCAAATATCTACGATCAGGGAGATCTCCAGCGGATCCAACAAGAGATGGGAAAGCTGCCCGGGATTGATAGAAAATTGTTAGAAACTGATGCAGAATGAAGGTATCTGAGCAGGTGGTTTCTATCACAAAGGCCTTGCAAAATCAGCGTCAGCCACTGCCAGATATGGCGAGAAATATTTGACGTGCAGGGGGTCAGCGGTTCAAGTCCGTTAGCGTCCACCAGGAAAATCCCTTAGAGCCCAGGGCTCTGAGGGATTTCTTTTTTCCTTTGGGACCCAGTCCATTTTTACATTACGACAAAAATACGACACTTTTGCAAAAAACAGCCCTTTGAGGCCGGCGAACACAAAAAAGAAACCGCCTGTCACAGGGCGGTTTCTTCCTTGTTTCCTGCGTTGCGTCCCACAGCCAGCAGAGCGCTCCGCAGGGTTTCAGTGTCCGTGTGATCGTAGATTTTGGTCAGCATCTTCAGATCACTATGGCCCAGGAGCCGCGCCGCCATATAGGGATCCATCCCCTGAGCGATCCAGAGAGTAGCCCGGGTATGGCGAAGTTCGTGGGGAGACAACAGGGGAATCTCCGGGTGAACGGCACGGAGATCCCGCATGAAGCGGCGATACACCCGGTTTTCCCAGTTGTTGGGCTGATAGGGCTTCCCCTCAGGGCTGTGAATGATCTCTTCGGTGAGAATGGTCTTCTTACCTATTGTGACGGTTCTGGGTGTCTGCTGCAGCCGCTGCCACAGGGCGTCGTCTGTGATGGGAATGGTACGGCGCCGGAACTTATTTTTCAACCCCGTTTTTTCCATCACATGCTTGTCCTCATCTGCAGAGTGGTATACCACCAGCCCCTGCCGGATATAAATGCACCGCTTTTCCAGATCCAGATCTGTCCAGCGCAGTCCCAGCAGTTCACTTCTGGATACGCCGGTCTCCATCATCAGCATGATGGACAGCCCATTCTCCCACTCCCTGGCAAACTGGTAAGCCGCATCATACTGCTCCTGGGTAAAGGCATGTTTTTCTACCCGGGTTTCATACCGGGGCAATTTGATGCTTTTTGTCACAGGCGATTTACTGCACAATTGATTGTCTACGGCGGTGGAGAAGATCAGGTTTAGAACTGTCATGTCCTTCTTTAACGTCTCCGGGGCATATTTTTTGGCAGCCTCATTGATGTATTTCTGAATGTGGATAGGACGGATTTCGCTGAGAATCTGGTCTCCAAAATAGGGATTCAGATGATACTTGACCGGAGCCAAATAGGTCCCGTTGTAGGTGTTTGCCTTGACATAGGGCTTTTTATACAGTTCCAGACAGGAGAGCGCCCACGTGGAAAATTTCACCGGCTTGATGCAGCCACTGCCGTTGACACAGATCTCCATCTCGTACTGTAGGCGGAAATTTTCTGCTTTTTTCCTGGCGTCGGCCAGACTTTTGGTGCTATAAAAAGAACGGCGGATCGGACGGCCATCCAGACCCTTTCCCAGGTTTAACTTATACTCATACCGCTTTTTGGGCTTGGTCAATTGAAATACAACCCCTTTCTGATAGGGGGAGAGGGCATTCAGCCCTCCCCCTGTAATTTTGTATAGGTTATGCAGGCAACACCCGGCTGCAGGTCAGCCAGTAGACAAAAGTGACCGTAGGCAGTTTATAGGCCGTGCGATCCCCAAGACGCCAGCAGAATCCAAAGGGACATTTGCCCTGTTCAATACTGGCCCGAAGGGCATCCGGCTTGACGTGGAGAAATTCAGCAGCAGCCAGAACCGGGATATAGATCGGATACTTTTCCACCAGAAGGCTCACGGAGTCCATTTGCTCCTTGAGCAGAGACAATGCTTTCTCAGACATTGCAGTTTTCCCCCTTATGAAAGATTGTAAAGGTGCCATTGCTGGCAAGAACCTGGAAAGGAAGTCCCAGGGTATTGAGACGGGAATTGATTGCCTGGTGTCCTAACGTGCGTGTGCTGTCGTGGGGAAAGGACTGTACTGCGTTGGCAAGAGGTGTAAACTCCTTGGAGAACGCTGCGAAAGAGGTGCGGTCCATGGAAGATCCGGCGGAGACTGCCAGAAATGCCATCAAATCTGCTTTGGCCTGTGCTTTGCGATCATAGTCCAGCCAGCGCTGGGGAGCGTAGCCATCCGGCTGCTCCAGCCACTGGTGGGCCAGACGAGGCAGCGCCGAGTCATCACCCAGCCTCTTTTCACTGTCCAAAAGGCCCTGCAGTGTCGCCTCCTGCCAGTGCAGATAGAGGGAGGCAGTCCGCTTGGGAGTAAGACGCCCGTTGCCGGTATAGTTGAACAGATGCATGTACCGGCGCTCATTGCTCTCGTCGTTCCAGCCACGGTAGATCAGAGCGTCACAGCGATCCGTTTTTGCTGCCTGTTCCCCTTCCTGCAGAAGGTGAAGGCCGCAGCGGACGTCGCTCAGCCGTCTGCAGATTGTCCCCTGGTCCGGTACCCAGAGATAGACATGAATGTTTTCTCCGGGCATCAAGCGCTTGCGTCCCAGCATCTGGAGAAACTCGGTGCGATCCGTGGTCTCCACAACAATGTGGCGCAGTGCTGGATCCTTGATGTTGACGCCGCAGTCCAGAACAGAGGTGCAGACCAGTGCCTGCTGGGTAAACCGCTCTTTTTTGCAAAGTTCATTCCAAGGGAGCGATCCTTTTGAAAAACGGTCCAAATAGACTGCCTGGATCCTCTGATGTTTCAGCGCTGCCATGTAGGATTTTTTCATCCCGCCGCTTTCACTCTCTCTGCTGGAAGTGAAGATCAGAAACTTATCTTTGGGACAGGATTTTACCAGGTCAGCAATCTCTTCCGCTTTGCGGTAGTAGTGCAGATCAACAGTGGAGAAGTGGTGGGGGAAACGGTAGAGCACCAGTTTTCCATATCCCGCACAGAAATACCGGCAGTTCTTGCAATCCCTCAGGTTCTCCTCCTCCGCCTGACAGAGAAGGGGCAGAATTGTGCCCGGCGTGGCGGAGAGGTACAGGCGGTGGGCGTGGCGAAAGAGGACGGGCAGTTTCCAGAATAACGAATCCAGGTGGGGGTTGAAGGCGGCATCAGAGTAAAAGTAGTGGACCTCGTCACCTACAACCCAGGCAAAGTCCTTCAGATTCATCTCCTTATAGCGGGCAGCAAAGCGCTGGTAGGTCATAACCGTGACACCCACATCCTCCAGGGCCTCATCGGCATAGGCCAGTGCCTGGAGGTCCTCCACTTTGGCCCATTTTGACTGCAGTGCTTTTGCCAGACTGGCCTTCTGCTGGACAGCGATGGCCGTCCGGTGGACCAACAAAAGCACCTTCCCCCGGCGACGCTGCTGATACCTGACGATCCTTCTGACAAACTCCGTCTTTCCCTGGCCGGTAGGGGCCTCAATGAGTATTGGCCGGTTGGTACACCAACTGCCGATCATTCCGCCCAATGCCTCTCCAACCCAGGTGTCCGGCATCTGCACAATGTGGCATTCCTCCGGGATCTCCTCCCGGGTATAGGGAAGGATGACCCGCACTTTAAGGGGGTTTTCAGGCGGGTTGAATGAAAAAATCGAAATCAGCCTCCTTATGTCAAATTTCCTGCGCAGGGGAGGCCTTATGTGACCTCCATGTGACTATTTTAATAAAAAAGGCAAAAAAAGGCACCAGACAACGGCAGTCAGAAAATGCCGTTATCTGGTGCTTCTTTTTGGTGGAACACCGGTTTTTGGGCCGGTTATCTGGAATCTGGTGCAAGAGGCGTTCTTTTTGGCAGGGCGGACTGTATGTCATTATAGACGTTTTGAAACAAATTATGACATAAATTAGGATTTTTTGACGATTTTTCCTGTGATAAAATTGAGAAAATTTTGCTGGGATCTGCGTTGGCATCAAAAACATTGTGCAGCATCTCGGCGACATGGGGATGCCGCAGGTTACAAAAGGCGATGGGACCATAGGGCTTTTCAGAAATGTAGGAGACAATATCAACAGGGGCCTTGATCCGCTCCAGGAGGCAATGCAGCCGTCCTTGGCAGGCTTGCAAATCTTCGCTGGACACATTACAGAGATCCTCCGTGTGTGGATCCCAAACATGAGCGTTCAATATACGTTCTACTACATTTTTTGTGATATCAAATTTCAGACGCTTGAACGCTTCTGGATTTTTATGGTATGCATCAGCATAGAGCACATATTTCTCGTGAAACTGCACATTTTCAAGAACCAACTTGACCTCATGAATGCACTGGCGCACAAGGGTGATGCGGGAGAGGATAAAGGGTATGGAAAAAATCCTTTGATAGAATTGTCGCAAAACATCTCTGCAGATCTCCCGGTCCTCCTTGGAAATTTCCAGCAGTGCCGCACAGGTTTCTACTGCAAAAGAACACCTGGTCTGCAGTTCGTAATAGATGTAATCCTCCAACTGAAAAGGCGGAAGATCCACCGGATAGTCCTCTTCCTGATACCGCAGACGGTTTTTGAAGAATTCCGTTGAGAAAAAAGTACCCATGTAAAGCAGACTTGCGTGCTGGTTTTTGTACTGGTATAGTCGTTTGGCAAGCAGATCTGCCTTTGCAGAAAATGCAAATGGATGGTAGCCATATGACCGCTGCATACTTCCCGCCTTGTGTGTAATGGCGATTGTGGGGACGATCAGTTCTTTCCGCTCAGAAACGGGCAACTTCAATTGGGCGTCCAATTTTTCTGCCATGGCCTCGTCCAGATACTGAAGAGGACCGGTTTCCTGTAGTTGCCCCGTTACCCAGAAGTAGTGAAAGAGGACTGTATCAACAGTTTTCTCCAGAAAATCAGCATCTGCGGGAAATAATTTTGTTTGGCCGGAGACGGCGTACTCCACCACATCGGCGAGGTCCATCTGCATATGGGGAACAAAAACATCGTTTGAAACCGGGCGGCTGGACGTCAGACGCTCATTTGCACAGTTTTCAAGCAGTTCCGGGGCGGGAGCAGTCTGGAGCCGACACAACTGGCAAGGGGATATCAATTTCACAGATACATTCAAAGGGTTCTCTTTCGCACCCATAGGCGTCCTCCCTTTTGTAAAGTTTTCCTTATTATACCGCATAAAACTTTACCAAGCAACGAACAATATGATAAGGGGCCCCGGGGAAGTTTCTTCCCCTTGTGAACCGTAAGAATCCATACAATATTACAGAATTGATACCTTAATCATACCTATATAACAAAAGAGATTACCGATAAGATCTCTATAGAGATATATACCCGCAGGAGGAACTACCATGGCAACATATCGTGTAATTGGCGTTGGCGAACACGGAAAATATTTTGACGGACAGGCTTATCGC
Organism: uncultured Oscillospiraceae bacterium; assembly: GCA_944386975.1. Lineage (GTDB taxonomy): Bacteria > Bacillota > Clostridia > Oscillospirales > Oscillospiraceae > CAJFPI01. Next base: position 21,659 of record CALXDC010000018.1, read on the forward strand.
AATACCACAAACTACATATTGAACCCTCAAAAAGCACAGTATGTTGGGGGCTGCGGCATCACTTCCCTGGCCACAGCGGCACAGGAGATGGAGCAGACCGCTGAGACATATCAGAAGAACAGCGGAAAACGGGTACGGCATTCCGTACTCAGTTTCGATGCAGGCGAACATATCACACCGGAGCAGGCTGATCAGTTTGCCCGTGAGATTTTGCAGCACTATGGCTCAGAGTACCAGATCCTCTATGCAGTCCACACCAATACGGACGACGTCCATATCCATATGGTGATGAATCAGGTTTCTTTTGTAGATGGACACCGTTATCAGGGAAAGAAACAGGATTACTACGCATTCCTTGGCCATATGAGGCATGTTACCCATCTGCCGGTAATCCCCGTAAAGTGACCAGGATGGCTGTCCGCAGGTATATCTGTCCGGCCATTATATAGGAGTCGGGACAAAACACGTTCCGGACAAAAGAAAGCCTGCTTGTTGGACATTCCCGGCAAAAATAAAACCAGAACTCCGGAGAAAACGGGGAGAGATTTTTCGTAAAGGACAGAGGGGGCCCAGACGTAAGGAAACACATCCGGGCCCCTCAATACGGTTATCGGTTGATTTTGATGTCCTGCAGGAAGGTAAATGCCATACCGCCCAGCATGGTCCCTACCATAAAGTCATAGAGGGGACCGGTCAGAAGAATAGGAAACATTTCGACACCTCCAATTCACGTTCAACCGGCGGACACAGCCGCCTGCGTTACCACCAAAACTGTCAGAGAGACAGCAAATCCCAGAACAACATAGGGACTCATCACAACACCTCCTCTACCACGCCCGCACCAGATCCCGTAAAAGGATCAGGTGCTCCAATATGTCTTTGCCAGGGGCCTCTCCGCCCCAGGGCGGAAACTGCGCAGGTTTTACAAATCGGCCCATACCAGCACCTCCATGTTATGGTCTGTATCTGTAACATTTTCTTTCAGCAGGACAAACTCTTCCGGTTGACAAAAACGTTCTTGCAATATGCGGATCTCTTCCGGGGACAGGGAGACAAAATTGTCGCTGTCCGGAGGAGCGCCGCAGAGGAAAAAGGTGCCCGCCACAATGTCGTAGGGCTCCCATGTCTCCCAATCGTACAGTGTCCGATTCAGGGGGAGTCCCAGTATCTTTCCCTCGTCGTTGCAGACCAGGGCCACTGGTTCCGGAAAAGGATATACGGCCTGAATTGTGCCGCCCACCAGGGATTGCATTGCCCCAAGGTCCTGAGGGATTTCCGTTTCATAGGGTGTCTGCCCAGGTTCCACCACCAGAATTTTCATGGATGAGTCTCCTTTCTGTCCTTAAATTTCTCCGCAGTAGAGCAGTTCCTCGACCTCCTCCGGAGAAAACCCGCAGGCTGCCAGTTGGTCAATGTCCTCCGGGGTATACCCAAAGGCACAGGCTACCTTCTTGATCTCCTCCAGGTAGGTGCTTGTTGTATTCCGTACCGGATACATGGGACGGCTCTGAAAGGCGGAGGGCGCGCACTCCCTCCAGAAATGATGGAAAAGATGGGCCGCATGAAATGTATCCTGCTCTGTAGCGCCTGACGGCCTGATGCGCAGGATCTCTCCGCATTCCAGAGGGATTTCTTGGCCCTCTCTTCCGGACAGGCCTATATCTGCCAGGGCCTGCTGGAGAATAGGCTTGGTAGAGGCATAGAGATACAGTCCCTGGGCGGGAAAGTGGTACAGACACAGAGGATTGTCGCCTTTTACCAGGTAGAGGTTGTCCCTGCTGTCCAGAATCGAAAAGCAGAAAGACCCCTCCAGGGCCTCGGCGGTATATCGCAGGCTTTCAAAGTTCACAGCGCTGCGGCTCTGGATCAACTGCACAGCGATATAACTGTCCGTCTCTACGTTCGTATTGGGTAAGTGCAAGGTTTGGCGAAGTGCTTTGTCGTTGTGCAAAATACCGTTGTGGGCCAGTGCGAAAGCCCCCTCCCGGGTCTGCCCAGGGAAGGGGTGATTATTGCGATTTTTCTTTTCACAGCCCTGGGTTGTCATCCTGGTGTGGCCCATAACTACCCGGGTTTCTGCCGGCACATGGAAACGGAGCAGATGGGCGGGCCAGGGACGCTTGTAGATGCGCATTTTCCCGCCGGCGTTGTAGGCAATACCGGCAGCATCGGTCCCTCTGGCCTCACAGACAGCGGCCAGGACGTTCAGCATATGGCTCTTTTTGCTGGCAGGGAGACTGCGGCGGTAGTCTATGAGTCCGAAAAGGCTGCACATCACTCGTCCACCTCCGCCTCCACTGGCTCATTGACATAGAGCCGCCGCTCTTTTAGATACTGAATCAGTTCCGGACAGGTGTCGGATGGAATGGCCGCTACAAAACTGGTCCAGGACAACCCCTTGATCTCTTCGTCAGAGCAGTACAGCACCAGATCGCACAGCCGGTCCAACAACTCCAGAGTTGCGATCAGCGTGTTGTATTTCAAAGTGCCCCGAAAGATCCGGACCTCAACGGTATCACAGTTTTGCAGGTTGATGCAACTGTACCGACCGCCAAGGCCCCCCTTTTTGGCGTGATCCAGAATCTCAGCAGGTTGCTCCTTGTAGCCGTAGCGGGCGGCCCAGCGCTCCAACTGTCGTGGGGTGCGGCGGCTGAACTTCAGCAGTTCCTCCCAGTGCTTTTCAAAGAAATACAGGAGACGGGCAATGGCAGCATCCTGCTGCTGGACAGTCTCCCCAAAGGACGGTCGGCTGATATGGACGTGAAGGCCGCAGGTTCTGGCCTTATGGGACTGATATCCTAATTGCACTGCCTGTCCCAGCACTGCAGCCCAGGGCATTTGTCCTTTGTGATAGTCCAGAGACATGGGATGGGACACCAGTTCCATTCCGTCCGTCAGACTGCCGTCATGCTTGCAGTAGATGTGCTCAGCGGAGCGGTTGGCAAGATTCAACAGTTCTCTGGCGTTGCTGTTGTCCTCACCAGCCTCATCAATCTCCAGTTCCACGCCAAAATACCGGGGCCCATCTCCATAGAAAATTGGGTCGGGCTTGAAGTAATAGTCGTGGATTGTACGAGTTTTTGCGGCCCGCTCATAACATCCGCAGCAGAGCGGCTCGTCGTTTCTGTCCCAGTAGCGGGCATCGGCCTGCCGGATCAGAGCACCGCAGCGGTCGCACTCGGTGTAGTATCGGTCGCGACAAGATGGGCACAAAATTACCTGGGACGTGCCTGCGTTGTCGTCCCAGGTAATTCGTTCTCCGCAGTGGGAGCAGAACGTAGTGGTGTCATTCAGGCAGTCCCGACACAGCATGGTGTCGCCGAAGGGAATGAGTTGTTCCCGGGACAATAAAATCCCGCAAGACTCGCAGTAAAATTTTTCTCGCATAGGGGTAACCTCCACAAATAAAAATCCCCGGGGCTTTTCCCCGGGGTCCTTCATGGAGATAGTATCTTATTGTAAATGGAAAGTTTTTCAGAACAGGTCTACCATGTCCTCAAAGATCTGCAGCACATTTTCTACCTTATCATTAGGAACACGCGCCAGCAGTTCTTCGATCCTACGGCCATAGGCGGAATTATTACCGGGCAATGGGCCAGTGCGCAACAGTTCTGTAGGGGAAACCCCAAGTGCCTCGGCAATCTTGTAGATCGTGTCGACCGTAGGACATTTTTCGCCTCGCTCAACCTGGCCAAAATAGGAGGTATTGAGCCCGCTGCGCAGGGCCAGTTCCTCCTGGCTGAAGGCGCACCTGTGGCGCAGTTCCCGAATCCGGTTCCCGATTGTTGTCATGATTTCCTGTCGTTGTACAGACATGCTTTATACCGCCTATAGCACTTAATATAACTATGCTATCGTGTTTTTATGCCCCTTTCAAATGGATATATACAAGAAATAAATGTCTATAGACGTTGACTAATTTTGAAAATGGCTTTATAGTAAAGCCATATCCCACAGTGCAGCAGAAAGGGAGGAGCGTAGAGATGTATTGCCGACAGTGTGGACATAAGGTGGAAGATACTGCTAAATTTTGCCCAAAATGCGGCACGCAAATTGCTGATGATGCTGACCAGGAAAAACCACTATCTACTGATGTGCAGAAAAATGATGTACCCGAGGCTGCGTTCCAGCAGACTCGGTTGATTATCAGCATCATCACCCTTGCATTCACTTTTTTTATCCTTTTTCAGTCGTGTGCAGCGGGGCTCAGCAATCGTTTGGAAGGAAGCGCAGAAATCGGCGGCACAGCGGGACTTGTTCTCTGTATCTGCTGGTGGGTGGCTGGGATCTTGACAATTACCAAACGGAAAGACTACCGGTATACAAAAAACGCCATGGTGGCCTACGGAATTGCCAGCGTGACAGGGCTGCTGTTTGCCGGGAGTTTTTCAGACCTTAGGGTCTATGGCTTTCTATCCATTGCCTTTGCAGTTATCTGCTACTTGGCTGCAAAGCCGCGTGGGCCGCAGAGGTCGGGCAATTAAGAGAAGAACAAAAAGCAGACAATAAAAAGAGGGAGAGTAATGTCCATGTTTTGTAAAGAATGCGGGAAAAAAATTCCAGATGACAGCAAATTTTGCCCTAACTGCGGTGCTCCGACCGCGACGCTGGAGGAGCCGCCTGCGCAGGAAACGACTGCGGAGGCAGTTGAAGACCATCCGCAGTCTGCTATAACAGGTAAAACCACAGTGGAGAAACCGGATTTCTCAAATCCTGACATGCCAGAAGGAGCCCTTCCGGAGCAGGATGCCACATGGAGTGGTAACTATCAAAAAAACAAAACGATCGGGCTGGTCACCTATAAGCGGATTCATACGGAAATTACCATTTCCGCCGGAGAAATTGTGCTCTCACAAAGAGCAGGGCGCAAGAACCTGACAGAGACCAGAGCCGCTTTATCCGACCTGCGACAGATTACAAACAAATCCACGTTTGACTTCTGGGACACCTTGTATGCGTTTATCTTTCTTGGAATCGCCCTGATCTGCCTGTTGTGCAGCCAGTTAGGCGGTGTAGCGGGGGCGGCACTGCTGGGTGCGGTCTGTTTCTTTACAGGGTTTGGTAAAGAGGTTTCACTGAAGTTTGGAACCGGCAGCGAGATGCGGATCCCTGTGAGTTCCGGGGCAGCAGCCGAGGATTTGATTGGCAACGTGGCCCGCTGCAGTCGTCGTGACCTCCCGGTGGCAGTGGACAAAAAATCCACTCGAATTGTCTGGGGCTGCTTTGGGGCGCTGATTGTTCTGGATGTGCTGTTTGGAATCATCGGAATACTTGGCGGTAGGGATACCACAGTAGATCAGGCCATTGCAACAGTCAGGGACGGATATCTGGGCGGCTATACGGATGTGACCGTGGAGGAGATTGTGACGGATTTCTTTTCCGCCAGCGGAGAGGTAACCCATGATGCGATTCTCTGGAACGGTGGGCAGACCGATCAGGGTGAAACCATCGTAGAGGCACAGTGCACTTACGGTGACGGCCAGATGAGCAGAATTCAATTTAAGATGCTTACCGAGGACACTTTTGCCTTCAACGGGCTGGAGGATCCCGCTCTTACTGCAGAGAACATGTCCATTGAAATGTGTATAGAGATACTGAATACCATATATTTTACATACTATATGGACAAATACGACATGGAAGCGGCCACTGACCGACTAAATGCAGTTTCCTGCGGGGCGGTGCTCTGCGGTGCCGGAGCCGACTATCAGGGGGATCGGGAGAGCCTGTACCAGGAGGCGTTTGCACTGGAGCCTATCTCTGAAACGGCGGCCGCCTATCTGGGCCTGCTGGAGGAGGAAGTCCCGGTCTACGATGCCGGCGCATATTTCAATATCCTGGGCGGATACTCCATTGCGCTGCTGGATGGTTACTCGGTTCCTATGTTGGAGGAGAACGGTTTCAACACGCTTTGTGCTTACTATGACGAGTCCCAGGTGGGATACATCATTGAGGACATCGACGGTAACGGCGTTCCGGAACTGCTGATCGGCGAGATCGGAGAATGGGGCGGCGGCAGCGGTTTCTTCTTCGACCTGTATACCCAGGTGGACGGGCAGCCGGTACTGGTGGCCGCCAGTTCTGAGCGGGACCGCTACTATCTCTGTCAGAATGGCGTGATTGCCAACGAGGGATCCTCCGGTGCCGATGATTCCTTCTGTGGGTATTATGAAATAGACCCGGCAACCAGGGAACTGCGCATCATAGAAGCCGTGTTATATCAGGGTTTCTACCAGGATGCGGGCCCCTGGTTCTATACCACGCTCCAGCCGTGGGAGGCCTCTGTATATGACGGTTCTCAGGCGGAGATCTCTGAGGCGGAGGCGGCTGAAATCATGGAGTGCTATTCCTATGCATACATCGACTTTCAGCCCTTGCCTATGGGATGACGTACAGTATAAAGTAGCCAGAAACAAGGAATTTTTGCTCGCCGAGTATTTCCTCTCAGGGGAAATTCATTTTGCCTGAATAATAAACCTCCTGGGTGATGTTTGATTGAACAGCCCCAGGAGGTTTTTATAGGATATGAGATATCCTATTTATGATGCAGTGTAAAGGTCAGCCCTGTTTATTGGACAGATGTTTTTCTATACTGTGATATGTAGAAGCATATACTGTCTAACAAAAAGGTACTATTCAAAATCTGTTCCGGACCCTCTTTGTTTTTGTCGATTTGCTCTAAAAGACAGTTTGCATGGAATGGATGCTGAGCACCCGCAATGAGACCTAAAAGAAATCTGGCCTTATTTCATTTTTTATCACGCAACATCATGGTAAAGAATCTATTATCAGGAGAAATGAACCATGATTAACGAGCAAGAGTATATAGAAACTGTCAAACGCATGCGGACGCGCACCGCGCGTCTGGAGCGGGAAGGGGATTATTGGACGGAAGAGGAGAAAAAAGAACTGGCCACACAATTTACGGCCGGAAGCAGTATTACAAAAATTGCCGTTCTGCTGCAGCGGACAGAGCCCGCTATCTTTCAGCAGATCGAAAAAATGGACCTGTATGGACGGAAGAAACGGCCACAGCGTCGTAAATCCAGGCCCAAACCGGCTGCTTGCTTATGTCCCGCCTGTATGCTGTCTCCGAGCGCCTGTGTCCGCTGTGAGTCCGATCAGACCAGGAAGGGGGAGATTTGAATGCTGGAAGATTATCTGGATATCCTGACTGTGGAAGAGGCGTGTGAAGCCCTCAGAGTGGGAGAAAATGCCTTGTACAGCCTATTAAATCGTGGTATCATAAAAGGGTATCGAAACGGCCGCGTCTGGCGGATCCCCAAGGTAGCACTGCAGGAGTATATTCTGGAGAGCATGGGGAAGAAACAGTAAGCCTCCGTAATAAATCCGTAATGGAGAAAATTGTACCTGGGACATACGACAAAATACGACAGATTTTAGTGATCCAAATATATTTTACCCGGTGCCGCTACTGGAGAATTATCGGAAAAGTGGTATTTCCGAGGGGTGCTTGGCGAGGGGGATCCTTTGACGTGCAGGGGGTCAGCGGTTCAAGTCCGTTAGCGTCCACCAAAAAACCGCCGTTTTCTATGGAAAACGGCGGTTTTTTAGTAGCCGTCAAATCTCCCCGTGTATAAAAAGGCCGTCATCTCAGTGCCCAGGCAATAAGATGGCAATCAGTCATTCAATTAAATGCAGCAAGTATCAGATATTCTCAACAATTCATTAGATTGGAGGGCACCCACATAGAAAAAATAGGTAGAGCGCTATTATTAGCCGTTTCTTTATTTTTCCTCTTTTTCTTATTTAATTTACAAGTAGTCGAGCCATATTACCGAATAAATGACAATTCCTTGCTGATTACTTGTATCTGCTCATTCTTAGCTCTTTTTCATGCATTTTTGTTCATTTCTTTGTATCACAAACATTTCTGTGAATTTCTGGCTTTCTTCATTTTGGTTTTTTTAGTTGTTTTAGGTTGTTGGAAGGTTGTCAATTCAATTTACCAATACGCTATGGTAGTTTCATAACAAAGAGAATGCTAATACCGTAGATTGCAGCAGATATATAAAGAGGTGTTTCGGAGCGCAGCGAGGCTCTTAGCGCGGAGATGGTGACTTTGCTTTGGGGCGAGAGAAGTCACCCGTCGGAGGCAAAACACCATTCGAAGCACCATCGGGTCCCGGCAAAACGACGCCGTCTTCGTCAGAAGGCAAAAAGCCCGCCCCGGCCCATGAGCGGACAAAAGAGGAGCGCCCGGCTGCGGCCGGGCGCTCCCTTTTTCATTTCAACTCCTGCACGGCGGTGAACGCAATCTTCACCGCCTGCTCCCGGGTCATGGTGCCCTTGGGGGAAAAACGCCCATCCCCCATTCCATTGATGACCCCGCTGCCCACAAAGAACCCCACGTAGTCCCGGGCATATCCGGCAATGGAACCGCTGTCGGTGAAGCTGCTGAGATCCGCCGACGGAAGGCCGGAACCGTCTCCCACGGCGCCTTCCTCCGCCAGCTCCCACACGCGGCCCAGCATCACCGTCGCCTGCTCTCGGGTGAGGGTGCTGTCCGGCGCAAACCGCCCCTCCCCTACGCCGCTGACCACGCCTAAACCGTAGGCGCGCAGTACGTCGGGATCATCGGTATCTGTGAAGGGATTCTCTCCCATCCAGGCCGGAGCCGTCTTCTTCGTCAGCAGCTCATAGAAGTTCACCGCCACCGCTGCAAACTCCGCCCGGCTGATCCCCGCCGTGAGATCCGCGCCGGAGAGGCTGTCGGGGATCAGTCCCGACTCCCCCGCCTGCTCCATAGTCTCACGGGCCCAGCTGGAACACTGCCCCCAGGGCCCCGCAGCCTCCTCCGCCGCCTGGGCGTACGCCTCCTGGATGGCGGCGCCGTTGGCAAACAGCCAATCGGAATAGTCGGCGTCCCAGGCATGGCGCTGCTGCCACTCGGACTTGCTGGTCTTCATAAAATAGGTGTAGGAGATGGAGCCGCTGCTCTCATAGTAAGCGTGGTCCATCCGCACATCCAACCAGTAGTACTGTCCGTCCACCAACACACAGTTCCACTTGTGCTCCACCCGGCTGCCGCTGCCGTTGATAAACTCTCCGTCAATCATCCGGCAGTCAAATCCCAGATGCCCCAGCAGCAGCGTCAGCAGCGCCGCAAAGTGCTGGCAGCTTCCCGTGCGGGCCAGCAGCATATCGTAGGCGCAGGAGGCAATCATGTAGTTGGAATCATAGGAGTAGGTCACAATGCCGGTGGCCGGATCATAGCCGCCGTTGGGGTCCAGCTCCGCACGCAGCACCATCTGACCCGTCTCCAGCATCTCCTCCATGCGGTCCATCTCCTGCTTGGCCTTCTGCGCTACTGCTTCCCGGTCAAAGTGTTCCGTTCCATCCCAGTCGTACCGCTCAAAATTACGGATGATGTAGTCATAAACCGCCCGAATCTGCTCCGTGGCGCTCTTCCCCGCTGTGGGAATCTCCTTAAGCGTCTCCTCCGCCAAGTAGTCCACATCCACATAGCCCAAATAGATGGGCGTCCGTGTTCCGGCGGCCTCAACCCCCACCGGCAGCAGGCTCACACACAGTACCAGCGTCAGCAGCAAAGCTGTGACTCGTTTCTTCACAGTAGTTCCCTCCTTGTTTTGATTTTCTTCAGTATATCAGTTCCTCTGTTTTCTGTAAAGCAAAGCTGAATATTCCCCCGTCCATTTTTTCTGTTGCGCAAAATTTTTTTCAATGCTTCAAAATGTGTTAAAAATTTTTTTGTAACTGGGAAATTTTTGTTGAAATGTCAGTCGTTCTTGGATAAAATAAGAATACTATCTCATTCCGCTGGTTCATGGATAAAATGAGCGGTGGTCACCGGTCATTTTGACCGTACGCTTGATAGGAGAACGTGCGCCTATGTTAGATCGTTCCATCTATTTTTCCCGGGACCCGGCCTGCAAGACCCCCTTCGGAGCGGTGACGCTGGGAACCGAGGTCACTTTTACCCTCCGGCCTCAGAGCTGGGAGGGCTTCACCGTCTGCACCCTGATTACCTACGGGGAGTTTGGAGATCTTCACCAGGAGACGGATCTGCCCCGGGTAGCCTTCAGCGGCGACCGGGCTATTTTTACCGGTGTTTTTACGGCGCCCATGCACCCGGAGCTGATCTGGTACACCTTCCGCTTTCGCCGTCAGGACGGCAGCTTTATCTATGCGGGAAAAAACGGCCTGTGCAGTGAGCACGAGGCCCAGGCGTGGCAGCTCACCGTCTACGACGATGCCATTCCCACCCCCTCCTGGTTCGGCGAAGGGGTCACTTATCAGATCTTCCCCGACCGCTTCCACCGCACCTCCATTCCTGATCCCACCGGCATGGTGGGGGACCGGGTGGTCCACCAGAATTGGGAGGAGCTGATGGAGTATCTCCCCGACGAGCACGGAGAGATCCGCAACCGGGACTTTTTCGGCGGCAGTCTGAAGGGCGTCATAGAGAAGCTGGACTATCTTCAGGACCTGGGAGTTCGGACCCTCTACTTCTGCCCCATTTTTGAGGCGGACAGCAACCACCGGTACAACACCGCCGACTACAGCCGTATCGACCCCATGCTGGGCACCACCGCAGATTTCCGGCGCCTCTGTGTGGAGGCGCACCGCCGGGGTATGAAAATCATGCTGGACGGAGTGTTCAACCACACCGGCAACAACAGCCTCTATTTCAATGCCAAGGGCTTTTACCCCACCTTGGGCGCGGCCCAGAGCAAAGACTCCCCCTATTACGAGTGGTACAATTTCCACCGCTGGCCGGACCAGTACGACTCCTGGTGGGGCATTCACACCCTGCCTGCGGTGAACGAGTCCTGCCCCTCCTATGTGGATTACATCATCAAAAATGAACACTCCATTGTCCGCCGGTGGCTGCGGCTGGGGGCCGATGCCTGGCGGCTGGACGTGGCCGACGAGCTGCCGGACTGGTTCATCGAGCAGATCCGGTCGGTAATGATGGAGGAGAAGCCGGATTCCTTCCTGTTAGGAGAAGTGTGGGAGGACGGCAGCAACAAGATCGCCTATTCCCAGCGGCGCCGGTACCTTCTGGGCCATGAGACCCACGGGCTGATGAACTACCCCTTCCGCACGGCGGCGCTGGAATTTCTTCGGGGCGGTCGGGCCCACGACTTTGTAGAGAGCATGGAGACCATTCGGGAGAACTATCCCAAGGCGGCTTTTTACTCTGCCATGAATATGCTGGGGACCCATGACAATCCCCGGATTCTGACCATGCTGGGGGCCAACCCCTCTTCTCCCCTGGAGACCCGAACCCAGCGGGCCAACTATCGGATGTCCCCGGCGGAGTATGAGCGAGGCAGCCGCCGGCTGATGACGGGAGCCATTCTGTTGTATACTTTTCCTGGTTCCCCCACTATTTTCTATGGAGACGAGGCGGGAATGGAGGGCTTTGAGGACCCCTTCAACCGGGGCACCTTCCCCTGGGGGAAGGAGGATCAAACACTGCTGGGTTTGTTCCGGAAGCTGGGCCGTCTCCGCAACAGCCGTCCCTCCCTTCAGAAGGGAGACATCACCTATGTGCTGGCAAAAAACCATTGTCTGGCCTACACCCGCGTGTGGGAGAATGAGACTACGCTGGTGGTACTGAACACCGGCGAGGAGCCGGTGGATGTGGAATTTCCCTGGGCCGAGCCCTATGCCACGGATGTGGTGCTGGGGCAGCAGTTCAATACGCCTTTTGGACAGCTGCAGATTACCGTCCCCCCCTTGGATGGTATGGTATTGATTTAAATGTTCCACGGCGGAGCCGCCGGGGCGGACAGCCCCGGCGGCTCCGTTTTTGTTTTCTTGCCGGGACGGCTTGCTTTTGTGCTTTATGCCTTCGGCGGTTTTTTTCACAGGTGGATTTACAATGCAGGTGTAACAAGGGAAAACCTTTTATCCGCCGGCAAACCTCTTGATTCGGAGTCAAGCGCCTTCTGCTCCGGCCGAAACAGGAAAATTTTTGGTCTCTTCCGGCCGGAGGGAAAAAACTCCCCCCTCCCTCTTTGTTTCACGTGAAACACCCCATCTTCTTTTCAGGATTCTTTAGAATAATTCCCCAATTCGCCTTGCATTGGTCAAAAATTGTGCTATACTTGATGTGTATGGGCAATTGCGGGTTTCTTTTCCGCAGGCCCCGGAACTATTCAAAAAAGGGCCGTCCGGCCCTGGAGGTACTCTGTGGCTAAAACTATCGCGATCGTCAATCAAAAGGGCGGTGTAGGGAAATCCACCACCTGCGTCAACCTGGTGTCTGCGCTGAAGGAAAAGGGAAAATCCATGCTCCTCTGCGACTTCGATCCCCAGGCCAACTCCACCTCCGGCATGGGTGTGGACAAGACTCTCTCCCAAGGCGTCTACGACGTGCTCATCAACGAGGTGCCGCCGGAGAAAGTAATTGTCTCCACCAAGTATGGCGACGTGCTCCCCTCAAACAAGGTGCTGGCGGGAGCCGGAATTGAGATGATTGGTCTGGACCGGCGGGAGTTCCGCCTGCGGGACGCTCTCAGTCAGGTGGCGGACAAGTACGACTACATCTTTATTGACTGTCCTCCCTCTCTGGAGCTGCTCACCCTCAACGCCCTGTGCGCTGCCGACACTCTGCTGGTACCGGTTCAGGGAGAGTACTACGCCCTGGAGGGACTCAGCGACCTGATGAACACCGTCCGGGTGGTGAAGCGGGGCATGAATCCTAAGCTGGAGCTGGAGGGGGTGCTGATGACCATGTTTGACAGCCGCACCAATCTGGCCCTCCAGGTGGCGGAGGAGGTCAAGCGCTACTTCCCCGGCAAGGTCTACGCCACGGTAATTCCTCGGAATGTCCGGCTCAGCGAGGCCCCCAGCCACGGAAAGCCCATCAACTTTTATGACCGGTCCTCCCGGGGCGCAGCGGCCTACACCGCTCTGGCGGAGGAATTTCTGAAGAAAAACAGCTGAGAAAGGAGACCCCGCTATGGCAAAACCTTCCGGGCTGGGCAAAGGGCTGGGCGCCCTGCTGGGTGATGAGTACACCCGAGCCGCCAGTTCCTCCGCCTCCACCCTGCCCATTTCCCAGATCGAAAACTACGCCGGGCAGCCCCGGAAATATTTTGACGAGGAATCCCTGGCGGAGCTGGCAGAGTCCATCTCCGAGCACGGGGTCATCCAACCCCTCACTGTCCGAAAGCTCAGCTCCGGCTACTATCAGATTATTGCCGGGGAGCGCCGCTGGCGGGCCGCCCGGATGGCGGGTCTCAAGGAAGTACCCGTGGTGGTCATCGAGGCCGACGACCGCACTGCCATGGAGCTGGCCATGGTGGAGAACCTCCAGCGGGAGGACCTGAACCCCATGGAGGAGGCGGAGGGCTACAAGGCTCTCATGGACCAGTACGGCATGACCCAGGAACAGGCCGCCAGCCGGGTAGGCAAATCCCGGTCTGCTGTGGCCAACGCCCTGCGGCTGCTGAACCTCTCCCCCGCTGTGCGGAAGCTGGTGGAGGAGAACAAGCTCTCCGCCGGTCACGCCAGGGCGCTGCTGCCTCTCAGCCAGCGGGACCAGGAGAAAACTGCACAGACCATTGTCTCCACCGGCCTCAGCGTCCGGCAGACGGAGATGCTGGTGAAGCGGCTCCAGGCAGCTCAGGAGGAGCCTGAGGAAGTCCCCTCCCCTGCCCAGTCTCCTGTGGTGGACTATGTAGCGGAGGCGGAGCGGGACCTGTCCCAGCGGATGGGCCGGGCCTGCCGCATTACCCAAGGAAAGAAGAAGGGCCGCATCGAGATTGAATACTACGGTGTGGACGATCTCAACGATCTGTTGGATCTGCTGGGCCAGCTGAACCGGTCCTGACTCTCTTTTCTGTTTCACGTGAAACAATCCTCGCCGGAACACCGGCGCGATCTCTATTATTTTATAAAGTATATGAGGTAACACCATGCTGGACATCAAGTTCGTCCGGGAAAATCCGGACATTGTCAAGGAGAATATCAAAAAGAAGTTCCAGGAGGAGAAGCTCCCCCTGGTGGATCAGGTGCTGGAGCTGGACAAGGAGAACCGGGCTGCCATGGCGGAGGCCCAGGACCTGCGGGCCCAGCGCAACAGCCTCAGCAAGCAGGTGGGCATGCTGATGGGTCAGGCCAAGAAGGACCCCTCCAAGCTGGAGGAGGCCGAGGCTGCCAAAGCCAAAGTAAAGGCCAACGCAGAACGCCTGGCTGAGTTGGAGCAAAAGGAGCAGGAGCTGGACGAGAAAGTGCGGCAGATCATGATGGTGCTGCCCAACATCATCGACCCCTCTGTGCCCATCGGCCCCGACGACAGCTATAACGTGGAGGTGGAGCGGTTCGGCGAGCCGGTGACCCCCGATTTCCCCATTCCCTACCACACGGAGATCATGGAGCGCTTCGACGGCATCGACATGGACGCCGCCGGCCGGGTCTCCGGCAACGGCTTCTACTATCTCATGGGCGACATCGCCCGTCTCCACGAGGCGGTGCTGGCCTACGCCCGGGACTTCATGATCGACAAGGGCTTCACCTTCTGCATTCCGCCTTTCATGATCCGCTCCAACGTGGTCACCGGCGTCATGTCCTTCGCGGAGATGGACGCCATGATGTATAAGATTGAGGGCGAGGACCTGTACCTCATTGGCACCAGCGAGCACTCCATGATCGGCAAATTCATTGACCAGATTCTGCCGGAGTCCGCCCTGCCCCAGACCCTCACCTCCTACTCCCCCTGCTTCCGCAAGGAGAAGGGCGCCCACGGCATTGAGGAGCGGGGCGTCTACCGCATTCACCAGTTTGAAAAGCAGGAGATGATTGTGGTCTGCAAGCCTGAGGAGTCCATGCAGTGGTACGAGAAGATGTGGCGGTACAGTGTGGAGCTGTTCCGCTCCATGGATATCCCCGTGCGGCAGCTGGAGTGCTGCTCCGGCGATCTGGCGGACCTGAAGGTCAAGTCCTGCGACATTGAGGCCTGGAGCCCCCGGCAGCAGAAGTACTTCGAGGTTTGCTCCTGCTCCAACCTGGGCGACGCCCAGGCCCGCCGCCTGAAAATTCGGGTAAAGGGGGAGAACGGCAAGCCCTACCTGCCCCACACTCTCAACAACACCGTGGTAGCTCCGCCCCGGATGCTCATTGCCTTCCTGGAGAACAACCTCCAGGCCGACGGAAGCGTGAAGGTGCCCGAGGCCCTGCGGCCCTATATGGGCGGCAAGGCGGTGCTGACCCCCAAGCGGTAAGACAACAAGTGAGGACAAGCCATGACACATCGACTGGCAGCCCTTATTCTGGCGGCGCTGATGCTGCTGACCGCCGCCGTTTCCGCCTTTGACCCCCAGCAGCTCTTCCCCGTCCGCCGGACCTACTCCGGCTTCTCCGACGTATCCGCCTCCCAGTGGTACGCCGGAAATGTGGCTCTGTGCTATGAGACGGGACTCATGGAGGGGAAATCCTCCCAACGCTTTGACCCCGACGCTCTGGTCACCATGCCGGAGGTACTGGCAGTGTGTGCCCGGCTGAAGTCCCTCTTCTGTGGGGGCGACGGCGTCATTCCTTCCCTGCCCGCCGATCTGGCAGACTTCGTTCAGATCCGCACCGAGGGCGGCAGGACCATTGCCCGCCTCAGCGACATCAGCGAGGTACTGGTGACCCCCAGTGCCGCCGAAGAGGGCACCGCCCTCCTTCGCCTCCCTGCCTCTCTGGTGGAGGGACTGGACGGCCAGACCGTCGCCATTCGGGCCGGTTTCACCGGCATCCCCGGCCAGCCCCAGCAGTATACCGGCACAGTAGCCATGGCGAAGAACGACAAGGGCGAGACCGTGGGCGAGATTCAGTTTACCGTCTCCTCCAGCCACTGGGGCGGCGACCTGTGGGCCACCCATGTGGCTGTCACCGGCCTTCTCAAAGACCCAGGCCTCTCCACCATTCGCGGCTACTGGTGGGGAGACGCCTATCTCTTTCTGATTCTCTGCCGGGAGATGCCTTTCAGCCCCCATCTCTCCCAGGCCACCGGCGCCGCTATGGACGGCAAGCCCGCCAACATGGAGGGCGTTGCCGCCAAACGGCAGGACCTCTTCGCCTGTCTGGCGGAGGTGGTACCCGCCGACGCCCTGCCTGCCATCAACACCATCTCCTCCCTGCCCGATACCGACGACGAGGAGGTGCTGGCCTTCTACAACGCGGGGATTCTGACAGGGATGGACAAATTCGGCACCTTCCAGGGGGACAAGACCCTTACGCGCAAGGAGATGGCCGCCATGCTCAGCCGCATTGCCCGACCCTCCCTCCGTGTTTCCTTCACTCCCGCCCCCGCGCCTCAGACCAAGCCCACCGGCAGCGGCAGCAGCGGCGAGCAGACGGATGCCGTTTTTCCCAACCACATGGTTTAACGAAGCATAGTAATTACGCATTGCAATATAGAAGGGAAGCTATTACAATATGAAATCATTCATGCGGGAATTCCGCGCCTTCGCCAGCCGGGGCAACGTGATTGACCTGGCGGTAGGCGTGATCATTGGCGGCGCCTTCAGCGCCATTACCAACTCCCTCATCAACGATATTGTCATGCCCATTCTGGGCATCTTTACCAGCCAGATTACCATGTCCGACCTGTCTGTCACCGTAGCGGGGGCGGTAATCACCTACGGCAACTTCATCCAGGCGGTTTTGAACTTTTTGGTCATGAGCTTTGTGGTCTTCTGCCTGGTGAAGGCCATCAACCGCCTTCACAAAAAGGAGGAGGCCCCCAAGGCTCCTCCCAAGCCCAGCAATGAGGAGCTCCTCCTGACGGAGATCCGGGATCTTTTGAAGGAGCGGAAGCTGTGATGGGTCCCATTCTTCAGACGGGGCTCCCCCTGGTGGGCGCTCCCCTCTCCTGCGGGGAAGATCTGGAGCGGTTTGCAGCCATGCTGCTGGAAAAGAATCAGGTGATGAACCTGACGGCCATCACTGAGCCGGACCAGGTGGCCACCCTTCACCTTCTGGACAGTCTGGCGGTGTGGCAGGGGGCGGACCTCTCCGGCAAGTCCGTCATCGACGTGGGCACCGGGGCGGGGTTCCCCGGCGTGCCCCTGAAAATCGCCCATCCGGACCTCCGCCTGACTCTTTTGGACAGCCTCAATAAGCGGGTGGACTTTCTCCGGGAGGTCTGTGAGGCTCTCTCCCTCACCCATGTGGACTGCGTCCACGGCCGGGCGGAGGAGTTCGCGGCGGACCACCGGGAGCAGTACGACGCAGCAGTGAGCCGAGCGGTAGCCAACCTCCGGACGCTCTCGGAGCTGTGCCTGCCTCTGGTAAAGGTAGGCGGGGTCTTTCTCGCCATGAAGTCCACCGACTGTGAGGAGGAGCTGGAGGCCGCCAAACCGGCCATCAAGCTTCTGGGGGGCAAGACGGAGCGGGTGGTGGACTATACCATCCCCACCACGGAGGTGGTCCACCGGTTGGTGGTGATCCGGAAGCTCTCCCCCACTCCGGCCAAATATCCCCGCCGGTTTGCCCAGATGAAAAAGCAGCCGTTGTAGGGGGAATGTATGAAAGAATGGAACGTTGGAAAGGGGGCAACAGAATGGGGCAAATAATCGCCGTGGTGTCCGGTAAGGGCGGCACGGGGAAAACCTCCTTTGTCTCCCATGTGGGTCTCTGTCTGGCAGCCATGGGGCACCGGGTGCTCTGCATGGACTGCGACATCGGTCTTCGGAATCTGGATATTGCTCTTGGCATGAGCGACTGCGCCGTGCTGGACTTTGCGGACGTGGCCCATGGCATCTGCACGCTGGAGGAGGCCGCCGTTCCCCATCCGGTACAAAGCGACCTGTGGCTGCTGACGGCCCCCACCACTCTCTACGACCCGGTGGACCGGGAGGAGTTCCGGGCCATGCTGGAAAAAATCCGCCGGAAATTTGACTACTGTCTCATTGACTCCGCCGCCGGGCTGGGAGAGGGATTCCTCCTCTCCATCACCGACTGCGACCGGTGCATCGTGGTGTCCACCACGGACCCCACCAGTCTCCGGGACGCCCAGCGGACGGTAATGGAATTGAGCCACCTGCCCCGGGGGCGGGTTCATCTGGTGGTGAACCGCTGCAGGAAGAAGCTGCTGCGGAGCCTCCATCAAACCATAGACGATGCCATCGACGCTGCCGGGCTGCCCCTTTTAGGGGTGGTACCGGAAGATGAGGATCTCCCTTTGGCGCTGGGCCGCGGAGTCCCGTTGGTGTTTTTATATAACCGGTGCGCCGCCGTGGCCTATCGCAACATTGCCGCGCGCCTCACCGGACAGCGTGTGCCGTTGATGCGGCTGCGCTGACCCCAGCGACGAGATTGGAGAAACTCAAGAGGAGACCGCGTTCAAGGCTTTATGAAAGGAGGCGCAACATGTATATTGCGCTCATGTCCCACGACAACAAGAAGGATCTGATGGTCCAGTTCTGCTCGGCCTACGCCGGCGTACTGAGCCGTCACAATCTCTGCGCGACCAACACCACCGGCAAGCTCATCGCCGCCGAAACCGGCCTGCATATCCATCTGTTCATGTCCTGCCAGCACGGCGGCAGCCAGCAGATCGGCGCCCGCATCGCCTACAACGAGATGGACATGGTGCTGTTCTTTGTGGACCCCAAGGACCCCTCCATGGATAAGGAGCTGTTGTACATCTCCCGCCTGTGCGACCAGAACAACGTGCCCTATGCCACCAACGTGGCCACGGCGGAAATGCTGGTGCTGGGGCTCGACCGGGGCGATCTGGACTGGCGGAACATCGTCAATCCCAAGAGCAAGCTGCTTCGGTAACATTTTCCTTGACTTTTTTGGAAAATCCGCATAAAATAGAGCGATACCGGCGCAAAGATCGGACAGGAGTACCCCGCCGCCGCCTCACAGAGAGGGCCGTCCAGGCTGGAAGCGGCCCAGGCAGGAGTGGGTGGAAGACAGTCCGGGAGCGCGGGGCGGCAACGTCTGCGGCGATCCCCCGCCGCGGTGGGAAATGGGGAAGAGGGTCTGTCCGGTTTCCGGACAGGCTGAATGTGGGTGGCACCACGAGGCATGGACTTCAACATGCTCTCGTCCCGCGCTTTTGCCGGGATGAGAGCATGTTTTTTTATCCGCTGATGTGAATTTGTCCCGTTTTTTGATACCCGACGGTATTTCGATCCCTTCTTTGCCTCCGGCGGGTGGCTTTTTGATCGAACAAAAAGTCACCAAAAACTCGCTTAGAACCAAGGTTCTAAGGACTCCTTTTGTTCCTATTATGGGCAGTCCTGTTCTGTTTTTGTCGTTACCCTGTGCGGCTGACCCTGCAAGGGGGTCGGAGTTCCCCTATTTCCGCGCTTCAGCGCGCTCCCCTGGTGGTTGTTATAGCTTCTGCAATTGCACCCATCGAAGCCTTCCCCCGCTGGGGGAAGGTGGCACGGCGCAGCCGTGACGGATGAGGGGAACGCCATCGGAAAACTCCAGACCAACTCGGTGGAACAATCAAAAATCAACGCTTTATGAAAAATTACCTCCGAATAAGCCAGGTATGTTTCGATACCCTTCCCCTCATCCGCCCCAGTGTGCGCACTTGGGCACCTTCCCCCAGGGGAAGGCTTAGGACCAACCGACCTCCGTTACTCCGGAAAGTTTTCCACAAAAATTGAAAAATTGTGGAAAACTTTCCCGTTTTTCCCTGTACATTCTCTTTGCAAAAAGAAACGATAAGAAAGGAAATCCCCCATGAGTAAGATCCAACCCAGGACCCTGTCGGGGTTCATGGAGCTCCTTCCCGCTCCCCAGCAGCAGATGGAGCACATCATGGCCGTCCTCCGGGAGACCTATTCCCTCTACGGCTTTACCCCCCTGGACACCCCCCTCATTGAGGCCAGCGAGGTGCTGCTGGCCAAGGGCGGCGGCGAGACCGAAAAGCAGATTTACCGCTTCCAGAAGGGCGACAGCGACCTCTCCCTCCGCTTTGACCTCACTGTCCCCCTGGCCAAGTATGTGGCCCTCCACTACGGCGAGCTGGCCTTCCCCTTCCGCCGCTACCAGATCGGCAAGGTCTACCGGGGCGAGCGGGCCCAGCGGGGCCGCTTCCGCGAGTTCTACCAGGCCGACATCGACATCATTGGCGACGGCAAGCTGGACATCTCCAATGAGGCGGAGATTCCCGCCATCATCTACCAGACCTTCTCCCGCTTAGGGCTTAAGCACTTCTGCATCCGGGTCAATAACCGGAAGATCCTCAACGGCTTCTATGAGCTGCTGGGCCTCAGCGAAAAGGCCGGGGATATCATGCGGACCGTGGACAAGCTGGACAAGATCGGTGACCAAAAAGTGAAGGAAATTCTGGTCAGTGAGGAGATCGGCGTCAGCGAGGCCGATGCCGACGAGATTCTCCGCTTCATCGCCATCACCGGCGACAACGCCGCCGTCCTCTCCGCTCTGGAGCAGTACCGGGGCAAGTGCGAAACCTTTGACCAGGGCCTGGACGAGCTGGGCACCGTGGTGAAGTACCTCTCCGCCTTCGGCGTGCCCCAGGACCACTTCGCCGTGGACCTGACCATCGCCCGGGGTCTCGACTACTACACCGGCACCGTCTATGAAACCACCATGCTGAACCACCCGGAGATCGGCTCCGTCTGCTCCGGCGGCCGCTACGACAATCTGGCGGAGTACTACACTGACAAGCAACTCCCCGGCGTGGGCATCTCCATCGGTCTCACCCGCCTTTTCTACGTCCTCAATGAACAGAAGATGCTGAGCGACAGCTGCAACACCGCCCCTGCCGACGTGCTGATCCTCCCCATGACCGAGGACCTGACCCCCGCCGTTTCCCTGGCCACCCGCCTCCGCGCCGCCGGGGTCCGTACCCAGCTCTACGGCGAGCAGAAGAAATTCAAGGCCAAGATGAACTACGCCGACAAAATCAAGGTGCCCTATGTGGTGTTTTTGGGGGAGGACGAGATCTCTCAGAACCTGGTGGCCTGCAAGGATATGGTCTCCGGCGAGCAGACCAAGCTCTCCTTCGAGGACACCCTGGCACGCATTCAGACCGGCCTCAAGGAGAAAAATCAGGGGGCCGTCATTCTGGATTGACCGCCATTTCCCCGGAAAATCGATTGCGATTTGTAATAATATAAAAAAGTAATACAGAATATTATCATTTTGAAAGGAACGAGAGAGATGAAACAGTCCCGTACCCACACCTGTGGGGAGCTCCGTCTGGAGCACGCCGGCCAGACCGTCACCCTGGCGGGCTTTATGGAGAACGTCCGTGAGGTGGGCCAGAACTTTGCCTTTGTGGTCCTCCGTGACTTCTACGGCACCACCCAGATCGTGGTGGAGACCGAGGAGATGATGTCCATTATCAAGGGTCTCAACAAGGAGTCTACCATCCAGGTCACCGGCACTGTCCGGGAGCGGAGCAGCAAGAATCCCAACCTGCCCACCGGCGAGATCGAGGTGGTGCCCACCGCCATCAACGTGCTGGGCCGCTGCCGCTACAACGAGCTGCCCTTCCAGATCAACCGCAGCCGTCAGGCCGACGAGACCCAGCGTCTCAAGTATCGCTATTTGGACCTGCGGAATCCCGAAGTGAAGCAGAACATCATCCTCCGCTGCCAGGTGGTGGCCGCCCTCCGTGCCGCCATGACCGAGCAGGGATTTTTGGAAATCACCACCCCCATCCTCACCGCCTCCTCCCCCGAGGGCGCCCGTGACTATCTGGTGCCCGCCCGGAAGCACCCCGGCAAGTTCTACGCCCTGCCCCAGGCTCCCCAGCAGTTCAAGCAGCTGCTGATGACCGCTGGATTTGACCGATATTTCCAGATTGCCCCCTGCTTCCGGGATGAGGATGCCCGGGGCGACCGGAGCCCCGGTGAGTTCTATCAGCTGGATATGGAGATGAGCTTTGCCACCCAGGACGACGTGTTTGCCGTGCTGGAGGAGGTGCTGCCCCCCATCTTTGCCAAGTTCGGCACCTACAACGTGGCCTCCTCCGCCCCCTTCAAGCGCATCCCCTTCACCGAGGCCATGGAGACCTACGGCTCCGATAAGCCGGACCTCCGCATCGACCTCACCGTCCAGGATGTGACCGCCCTGGTGGGCTCCTGCGGCTTTGGTCCCTTTGAGGGCAACGTGGTGAAGGCCGTGGTGGTCAGCGACTTCTCCGCCACCCGCAAGCAGATCGACAAGCTGTGCGCCGACGTGGAGGTCCAGGCGGGTGAAAAGGCCTACTGGGTCCGCACCGACGACCAGGGCCAGCTCACCGGCGGTATTGCCAAGTTCCTCAGCGAGAAGTCCGAGGAGGTGAAGGCCGCGCTGCACCTGCAGCCCAACGCCTTCGTGGGCTTCACCGCCGGAAAGCTGGGCGCCGCCCAGAAGACCGCCGGCGTCCTCCGCAACAAGCTGGGCGCCCTCTGCCCCAATCACATGGACCGCGAGCGCTACGAGTTCTGCTGGATTGTGGACTTCCCCATGTACGAAATTGGTGAGGAGAGCGGCGAACTGGAGTTCTGCCACAACCCCTTCTCCATGCCCAACGGCGGCGCAGAGATTCTGGACAAGGCCCTCAGCGGGGAGATCGACCCTCTGACCATCACCGCCTATCAGTACGATCTAGTGTGCAACGGCGTGGAGCTGAGCTCCGGCGCAGTGCGGAATCACGACCCGGAGATCATGATCAAGGCCTTCCAGCTGGTGCGGCTGGGCGAGGACGCGGTGAAGAGCAAGTTCCCCGCCATGTACAACGCCTTCTGCTACGGTGCGCCTCCCCATGCCGGCATTGCCCCGGGCGTGGACCGGATGGTGATGCTGCTGGCCGGCGAGGACAGCATCCGGGAGATCATTCCCTTCCCCATGAACAAGAACGCCCAGGATCTGATGATGGGCGCTCCCTCCTTCGTGGAGCAGAAGCAGCTGGATGA
>CALXDC010000019.1 GCA_944386975.1 uncultured Oscillospiraceae bacterium
CACCACCGCCAGGGGGACAAGTGGTGCATCTACCCCATGTACGACTTCGCCCACCCCATTGAGGACGCCCTGGAGGGCATCACCCACAGCCTCTGCTCCCTGGAGTTTGAGGCCCACCGGCCCCTCTACGACTGGGTCATCGCCAACTGCGATCTGCCCGCGAAGCCCCGGCAGATCGAGTTTGCCCGCCTCGGCATCGACCACACGGTGATGAGCAAGCGGAAGCTTCGGGCCCTGGTGGAGGACGGCAAGGTCTCCGGCTGGGACGATCCCCGGATGCCCACCCTCTGCGGCCTGCGCCGCCGGGGCTACACTCCCCGGTCCATCCGGAACTTCTGTGAGCGCATCGGCGTGGCCAAGGCGGCCTCCACGGTGGAGTTCTCCTTCCTGGAGCACTGCCTCCGGGAGGACCTGAACGAGACCGCCCGACGGACCATGGCGGTGCTGCGGCCTGTACGCCTGACCATCACCAACTACCCCGAGGGCCAGACGGAGACCTTCGAGGTGGAGAACAACCCCAACCGTCCCGAGGACGGCAAGCGGACCATCTCCTTCTCCCGGACCCTCTATGTGGAGGCCGACGACTTTCTGGAGGAGCCGGTACCCAAGTACAAGCGCCTCTACCCCGGCGGCCCCGAGTGCCGTCTGAAGGGGGCCTACCTCATCACCTGCACCGGCTGCGCCAAGGATGAGAACGGGAACGTCACCGAGATCTTCGCCACCTACGACCCCGACAGCCGGGGCGGCGACCCCGCCGACGGGCGGAAGGTGAAGGGGGCCACCATCCACTGGGTGGACGCCGCCACCGCTCTGGACGCGGAGGTCCGGCTCTACGACAACCTCTTTACCGACGAGAGCCCCGACGCCGCCGACAAGAACTTTTTGGACTGCCTCAATCCCGACAGCCTGGAGGTCCTCACCGGCTGCAAGGTGGAGGCGGACATGGCCGGCATCACCGCCCCCGCCAACTTCCAGTTCATGCGCCTGGGGTACTTCTGCCTGGATAACAAAGACAGCGCCCCCGGCCACCTGGTGTTCAACCGCAGCGTCAGTCTGAAGGACAGCTTCAAGAAGTGAGCAAACCTAAAAATCGGAAGGCCGAAAGCCTTCCGATTTTTTATGGAATTTTTCCGTGGGATGGCGGAGACTTTGGCGTAGATAGAAGCAGAGGGAGGTGAGAGCCGTGGATCTGGAAAAGCTTCTGGCGGAGTACGCCGGAATGATGGCTTATATCGTGGGCGGCATCCTCCGGGACCCCCAGGAGACGGAGGAGTGCCTGGGGGAGATCCGGCTGAAGCTGACGGAGGGACAGGCGGCCTACGACTCCGGACGAGGGACGGAGGCGGCCTGGCTCACTGCGGTGTGCCGTAACGCCGCCCTGGACCGGCTCCGCCGCCGGAAACGGCGGCGGGAGGAGCCCCTGCCGGAGACCATGGCGGGCGGACCGGGGCCGGAGGAGCTCCTTCTGGAGCGGGAGCGGGCGGAGGCCCTTCGAAAAGCCCTCCTGACCCTCTCCGACCGGGAACGGCGGCTCTTCTACCGGAAATACTACTACCTCCAGCCTACCGCCCAGCTGGCGGCGGAGCTGGGACTCACGGAGCGGGCGGTGGAGGGGAAGCTCTACCGCATCCGGAAAAAATTGCAGAAGCAGCTGGGAGGGGAGCGGCCATGACAGAGCGAAAGGATATGCAGGACCTGGAGGAGCTCCTCCGGGCTGTTCCGCCGGAGGCGGCGGGAGTAGACCCCGGGGCGGTGACTCCCTGGGGCAGCGCCATGAAAAAGATCCTCTGGGGCATGGGCCTTCTCACCTTCCGGCTGAACCTCTGGTACCTCCCGTACCTGCTGCCCCTGGTGGGCGCGGCCCTCCTCTGCCTGGGGGCCCGGCGGCTTCGGCAGGCCAACAGCGGCTTTTGCCGGACCTGGCGGTTATCCTTGGTAAAGCTTTGCTGGCAAGTAATTTTCCTTGTCGTCACTGCCACCCGGCTGGGGACGCTTCTGGGGGCGGGACCCGCCTTCTGGATGGTCAGCGCAGTGGGCTGCGGCCTGGACTTCCTCCTTCTGCTGGCGCTGCGCCGGGGGATTCGTGGGGCCTTCCTGGACCTTGACGGGAAGCCGCCCCGGGACTGGCTGCTGCCGGGTCTCGCCGCCTGGCTGGGGACCCTGGCCCTGGCGGTGTGGGGCACCCTGGAGCCGATGCCCGCCGGGGGCATGGCGGCGCTCTGGGCCCGAGGCCTGGGGGCGGCGGCCCTCTACGGGCTGCTGCTGTGGCTCCTCCACCGGCAGGGGAAGGCCCTGGAGCGGCGGGGATACCAGATTGTCCCCGCCCCGGTCCGCTGCCCCGACGGCGCGGTGATCGCCCTGGTCCTCCTGGGGACGGTCCTCCTGACGGTTCCCGCCGCGGTGTGGGGAGCCAGGACGCCTGCCCCGGCGGGCACGGCGGCGGGGACCACGGACCTGGAGGCGGTCCGGGCCCATCTGGAGGACCTGGGGATGCCGGAGACCCTGGCAGTGGACCTCTCCCGGGAGGACCTGGAGCTGTGCGAGGGCGCTGTGGCGGTCCACGAGAGCACCAACCACCTCTTGAACGGCGACCCGGCGGCCCCCCAGGACCTGGGGGGCGGGACGGTGGACCTCCAGAGCTGGGCGGTGGTGCTGCCGGACCAGTCCATCCGGTTCTTCCTCACCTTCCAGTGGCAGGAGCTGCCGGTCCTCTCCCTCCAGGAGGGCGTCTCCGCAAGCCCTGACAGCGGAAAAGCCTTTACAGATCTCACCGCCCGCCTCACCTGGACCGAGGACGGGACCCGGCTGGCGGCGGACCTGCCGGTCTCCCTGGCAGGAGGTCAGAAGGCGGAGGAGCTGACGGAGGAGCAGCTGTGGTGGTATGAGGAGGAGCTTAAACGGCTGGGGCGTCTCCAGTACCAGCCCTACGCCCTCTTCTCCCTGCCAAAGGGCGGGGAGGCGGTCCGGGGATATCTGGCCTATAGCCGGGAGGCGAAGGTGGAGGACTACCCCGGCGGCACCATCTTCGGCGGCTGGTACTATCTTCACCAGTCCGCCCCTCGGTACCCTTATCAGGACGTAGAGGCGTACCTTCGGGGAAGAAGTGGACAGATCCTCTCCTTCGGCGGCAGTTCTTTCCCTGCCGTCGGCGTCAGCTACGGCACTTACGTCTGGTTCAGACCGTAGGCAGAGCAAAAAGCGCCGCCGTGAAACCATGGTTTCGCGGCGGCGTTCTCCTTTATCCGGTCACTTGGCGGAGGACAGGTCCTGATTCATTTTGAACACATCCGCCACGTCGTGGATGGTGATGTAGGCAGCGGGATCGATGGCGTGGACCAGATCCTTCATGCGGCTGATCTGGAAGCGGTTGAGGACGATATACACCATGGTGCGCTGGGAGTGGGAATAGAACCCCTTGGCCTCCACCATGGTCATGCCCTGTTCAAAAACCTGGGACAGGGCGGTGCAGACCTCCTCCGGCTTCATGGTGACGATGAACACCGCCTTGGAACGGTCCAGGCCTTCCACAATGTAGTCCACGGTTTTGAGGGCGGCCATATAGGTGACGATGGAATAGAGGGGCAGGATCCAGCTGTGGATCACCACGCCGCAGATGATGTAGAGCACCACATTGTAGGCCATGACGAAGGAGCCCACCGAGAGGCCCAGCCGCTTGGCAAAGATCACCGCCATTACCTCGATGCCGTCCATGGCCCCGCCGGCCCGGATGGCAAGGCCGCTGCCCAGGCCGGAGATCAGCCCGCCGAAGAGGGCGCAGAGCAGCAGGTCCGACCCGGCCAGGGGGGAGGCCATGGTCACGTCCACCGGCAGCACATCGGTGATGAGCCAGGCCCCCAGGGAGTAGATGGCCACGGCGTAGATGGCGTAAACAGTGAATACCACCCCCTGGCGCTTGAGGCCGTAGAGAAACAGGGGCACATTGAGGAGAATAAGGAAGATGGACAGGGTCCAGGCCTCAGGGGTGATCTGGGCCAGCAGCATGGAGGTGCCGGAGACGCCGCTGTCGTAGAGCTTCACCGGGGAGAGAAAGATGGTGATGCCAAAGGCGTTGATGAGACCCGACGTGGTGAGGAGAAGGAACCGGGAGGCTTTCAGTCCCCGCAGCTCCTGAAGAAATTTGGGCATTTGTTTCATAGACTTGCTCCAATCTTACAAAATTAACACCACTATATCACAGATTTGGAGAAAAATCCACGGATCCCCGTCAAAAGTGTGAAAAAGATACGAAGTATGAACAAGCGTCTTCTGTACCGGCTGGGGGTGGCGGCGGAGGGAAAAGGGTGGTATACTCAAAGAAAAACCGCCCAAGGGCGGAGAAGAGGAGGTACGGCGCATGGCGGACGTGATGGAATTTGGAGGCTTTGAGCCGGAGAAGGACCCGGAGGATATGACCCGGGAGGAGCTGCTGGACGCTCTGGAGGCGGTGCGGCAGCAGATTGCCCAGCTGGATGAGGCGGAGCCGGAGGACATGGACAGCGAGGAATACGACCAGTGGGGGGACCGCCACGAGACCCTGGAGGACCTGGCGGACGAGCTCACCGAGTGTCTGGAAGAGCTGGAGGGGTGAGACGATGCTGGCCTATACCTATGTGAAAAAGGGAGACTTTCAGCTGCTGGAGAAGCCGAAGCCGGTGTTGCAAGGAAGCCGGGACGCCATCGTTCGGGTGACCCTCTCCAGCATCTGCACCAGCGATCTCCATATCAAGCACGGCTCTGTGCCCCGGGCGGTGCCGGGGATCACCGTGGGCCATGAGATGGTGGGGATCGTGGAGGAGGTGGGCGACGAGGTCAAAACCGTGGCCCCCGGGGACCGGGTGGCGGTGAACGTGGAGACCTTCTGCGGCAGCTGCTTTTTCTGTGAGCACGGCTGGGTGAACAACTGCACCGACCCCGACGGCGGCTGGGCCCTGGGCTGCCGCATCGACGGGGGACAGGCGGAGTACGTCCGGGTGCCCTACGCAGACCAGGGTCTCACAAAAATTCCCGACGGGGTGACGGACCGGCAGGCCCTCTTTGTGGGGGATATCCTGGCCACCGGCTGGTGGGCGGCGGACTTGGGGGAGATCGCCCCAGGGGACACGGTGCTCATCATCGGCGGCGGACCTACGGGGATCTGCGCCATGGAGTGTGCTCTGCTGAAAAAGCCGGGGCAGGTGATCGTCTGCGAGCAGAACCCCCAGCGGCGGGAGTTCCTCCGTAGTCACTGGCCCCAGGTGGTGGCCGTGAGCCCGGAGGAGGCGGAGAAGACCGTCCTGGCCCGCAGCCGCCACGGCGGGGCGGATGCGGTGCTGGAGGCGGGGGGTACCCCGGAGAGCTTCCGCCTGGCCTGGACCTGTGCCCGGCCCAACGGAGTGGTGGTGGTCGTGGCCCTCTACGACGGCCCCCAGACCCTGCCCCTGCCGGAGATGTACGGGAAGAACCTGACCTTCAAGACCGGCGGGGTGGACGGCTGCCGCTGCGCCGAGATCCTGGAGCACATCCGAAAAGGGGAGCTGGACACCACGCCCCTCATCACCCACACCTTTCCCCTCCGGGATATCGCCGCGGCCTATCGCCTCTTTGAAGAGCGGCAAGACGGGGTGGTGAAGGTGGCCATTACGTCAGCATAACGGTATTCGACCGCCGTGGAGCATATCCGCGGCGGCTTTTTATGCAGGAAAAGGTTGACATTGTCTTCCTGCTGTGGTAGCATGGCAATGGGTAGACAATGTAAACCTTCTGCGAAAGGGTGGAAGCGGATGAATCAAGAGAGAGTTCGGCTGACAAGCACGGAGTGGGCGGTGCTGGACTGCCTGTGGGAGCATGCGCCCCAGACCATGACCCAGTTGGCTCAGGCGCTGGCGCAGCGGGAGGGATGGGCCAAAGGGACCACCACCACCATGCTGCGGCGGATGACGGAAAAAGGACTGATCCGTTGTGAGGAGGGCGGGAAGGCCCGACGATATACTCCGATGGTGGACCGCCACGAGGCGGTGGTGGAGGAGACCCGCAGCTTTCTCCGCCGGATTCACCGGGGCAGCGTCAGTATGATGATGAGCGCCGCCGTGGAGCAGGAGACCCTGAGCCGGGAGGAGATCGACCAGCTATACGACATTCTGCGGAGAATGGAGGAGAACTGCCGTGATTGAGTGGATTGTGACGTCCTCGCTGCTGATCGTGATCGTGCTGCTGCTGCGGCGGGTGCTGCGGGGGCGGATCAGTATGCGGCTGCAATATGCCCTGTGGGGATTGGTGCTGCTGCGGCTGCTGATTCCCGGTACCGTGACTGCCTCCGGTCTCAGTGTAATGAACGTGCTGCCCCAGGAGCCCACCGCCATTCTGTCAGGGCCGATCATAGGTTCCGACTCCGCTGGAGATGAGAAAGGCACAGTGGGTGCGGTGGCTCAGCCGGTGCAGCCGACTGAAAACCAGAACACCCCGTCCATAGACCATTCCCAGACGGAACCCACGGTCCCCCAAAGTCCGGAACGGACCTGGACGGCGGGGGAGATTCTGCGGGGCATCTGGCTGGCAGGCGCCGTGGGGACGGCGCTGTGGTTTCTCGGCGGAAATCTTCGCTTCGCCCGGCGGCTGCGGCGGGGAAGAGTGCCTCTGCCGGGGCAGCGGAATGTCTATACGGCGGCCTTTTTGTCCTCCCCCTGCCTCTACGGCCTCCTTCCGCCCGCCATCTATCTGACGCCCCAGGCGGCGGAGGACGAGGAGGTACGCCGGTATGTGCTGCGCCATGAAGAAACCCACCGCCGCCATGGCGACCACATCTGGGCGGTGCTGCGAGGGATCGTCCTGGCGCTCCACTGGTACAACCCTCTGGTGTGGGCGGCGGCCATCCTGTCCCGCCGGGACGGAGAGCTGGCCTGCGACGAGGCGGTGCTCCAGGGGGCTGACGACCGCCAGCGGGCGGCCTACGGCCGGGTGCTGATCCGACTGGTGACGGAGAAGCCCCGGCCTGGAGATATCCTCTGTTGTGCCACCACCATGAGCGCCGGGGCCTCCGCCCTGAAGGAGCGCATCGCCATGATCGCCCGGAAGCCCCGAACCCTCTGGGCAGCGCTGCTGGCGGCAGTGCTGGTGCTGGCCCTGGCGGCGGGCTGCACCTTCACCGGGGCTGATCCCGGGGAGGAGCAGGACACCGGGTGGACCCTGGACAAGAGCCAGACCACCGACGACTACCTGATCTCCCTGGTGATCGGGGAGGAGATCGCCCTCACCGGGGACAACAGCTTCACCTTTACGACACCCACGGAGTTGTCCTCCCAGGAGCTATATATCCTGGCCCTGGCCTGGGGTGGAAGCGAGGGGGCGTTCGACCACTGCTACGATCCCGGGACGGAGCAGTATACCATCCATCAGGAGGATCTGGAGGCGGTGCTGACCCCGCATTTCAAGGAGTTTGCCCTGGACCTCACGGAGATCTCCGCCTATGACAGCGCTGCCGGGGCCGTGGTGACCTGGACGGTGACGGGCTTTGGCGGCGGCCGGTCTATGGCGGTGTCCGAGAAGCAGGTGGAGGGCAATGTGGTGACCTTCACCGCCCAGTTCTACGAGGACGAAGAGAAGACCGGCCAGCCCTACGCCGCCAAGACCTATACCTTGGAATTTTACGACGGGGGCTACTGGTTCCTCTCGGCGGTGCCGGTGCAGGGGAGCGGCGCCGCGGCAGGGGAGCGGTCCCTGGCCGCCGTACTGGCGGACTGGAGGGGCGGGGCGGCCGATGAGGAGCTGATCCGGGCGGCCTGGGCCTATCAGGAGCAGTACGGGTCCTATGAGTGGCGGGCACTGCCGGACTTCCAGCCGGACGGGACCGTGGACTGGGACCAGCTGACCTTCTTTGTGTTCCGGATGTGCGGGGACATCGGTCAGAACGAGGCGGGCTATCTTACCATCACCGCCGAGGCCTTTGACGGGGTGGTCCGCCGGTATCTGCCCGACCTGACCTACACCCACCACGGCTCCTCCTTCTTCACCTACGCCGACGGGGTCTACACCGCCACCGGCTGGGACTACGGCGGCATCGTGTACTACCGTCCGGTGTCGGCGGAGGCCCTGGGGGACGGGACTTACGCTGTGGTGCTGGAGGGCTTCAACTTCTACGAGATGGACTTTCTTCCCGGGGAGAGCGGCTATAGCCCCACCATGGAGGCGGTGCTAAGCTACGCCGGCGGCTGGCCGGAGGACATGGAGGACACGCTGCTGGAGATCTTCCTGCGGGAGGACTATGACCAGATCCTGCCTGTTTTTGAGCGGCTGGAGCTGACGGTCCGCCTCAGCGGCGACATGGCGAGCCCCCTCATGTACCTCAGCTGTCAGCGGGAGCAGATGGCCTGATTCCGGCACAAGAGGGACAAGGGCCCGGCGGCAAAATGCCGCCGGGCCCTTTTGCGCCTTGACACCTGCTGTCTACTATGTTAGACTACTAACAGAGAGTCTAACACAATAGACGAAAAGGAGGAGGACATGGATACCCCGAAGATTTTTGAGAGCGAATACCGCTTCTGCCTCATCCTGTGGGAGCGGGAGCCTGTGACCACCACGGAGCTGGTGAGGCTGTGCCAAGAGCGGCTTGGCTGGAAGCGGACCACCACCTACACCGTCATCAAGCGGCTGGGGGAGCGGGGGGTGGTCCGAAACGACAACGGCGTGGTCACCGCCCTCATCTCCCGGGAGGAGGCCCAGGTGTCGGAGATCGACGAGCTGATGGAGAAGAAGTTCCAGGGCTCTCTCCCCGCCTTTCTGGCGGCCTTCGCCCGGCGGCAGGACCTGTCGCCGGAGGAGGTGGAGGAGATTCGGCGGATCATCGAGAAGTAAGGGAGGCGCACCATGGAGACCCTGTTATGGAGACCCTGTTTTTGAAGCTGGTAAACCTCAGCCTGTCCGCCGGGTGGCTGGTGTTGGTGGTGTTGGCGCTGCGGCTGGTGTTCCGAAAGGCGCCCCGGTGGATTTTCTGCCTGCTGTGGGGCCTGGTGGCCCTGCGGCTGGCGTGCCCCTTCTCTGTCGAGAGCGCCCTGAGCCTTCTCCCCAGCGCCCAGGTGGTGCCCACGGAGTCCCTTCACACCGCTGCGCCCCAGATCCATACCGGTATCCCCGCCGTCAACAGCGCGGTGAATCCCGTTCTGGCGGAGGCCCTGGCCCCGGCGGCGGGGTCCGGGACGGGGCCGGTCTGGGCGGCGTCGGTGGTCCTCTCCCGGCTCTGGCTGGCGGGGGCGGTCCTGATGGCCCTCTACGCCCTGGGGAGCTGGCTCCTCCTGCGGCGGCGGCTTCGCACCGCCACCCGCCTCCGGGACAACATCCGGCAGAGCGAGTGGGTGGAGACCCCCTTTGTGCTGGGCGTCCTCCGCCCGGCGGTTTACCTGCCCTACCGGGTGGGGGAGACAGAGCTGCCCTATGTGATCGCCCACGAGGAGGCCCACATCCGCCGCCGGGACCACTGGTGGAAGCCCCTGGGCTTCGCCCTGCTGGCCGTCTACTGGTTCCACCCCCTTCTGTGGCTGGCCTACTGGCTGTTGTGCCGGGACATCGAGGGGGCCTGCGACGAGAAGGTGATCCGGGAGATGGGGGTCGAGGATCGGCGGGGGTATGCCGCCGCCCTGCTCCGCTGGAGCGTTCGCCCCGGGCGGATCGCCGCCTGCCCCCTGGCCTTCGGAGAGGTGGGGGTGAAGAAGCGGGTGAAGGCGGTGATGGGCTACAAGCGGCCCGCGTTCTGGCTTGTCCTTGCAGCCCTGGCAGCCTGCGCCGTGGCGGCGGTGTGCTTTTTGACGGACCCGGTGACCGGCCCCTCTCCCGCAGAGAAGCGCTATACCTACGAGGGGAAGGGCTTCGGCGGGGACTTCGCCATCACGGTCCGGGACGACGGTACCTTCACCTACTACGAGGGTATGCTGAGCAGCCATTTGGGAAACGGTACCTGGGGCGTCTCCGGGGATATCCTGACTTTGACGGACCGGAAGGGGGCGGAACCTGTCCGGGTCAACCGCTTCCGCATGGAGGGGGATGATCTGGTGTTTCTGGCGGAGGGCTCCGACAACTTCCTCTATGTGCAGCTGTCGGAAGGGGAG
Source organism: uncultured Oscillospiraceae bacterium (assembly GCA_944386975.1). GTDB lineage: Bacteria > Bacillota > Clostridia > Oscillospirales > Oscillospiraceae > CAJFPI01. The sequence continues at coordinate 10,074 of CALXDC010000019.1, forward strand.
AGGTTTTACGGTGAAGCCCTTCCCGACACGCCCTCCGGCGTGACGAAGTGGCTGGACTACACCGAGGAGCCATCCCAGATGGACTGGGACGGCAAGGTGACCATGGAACTGCCGGAATTCCCCGGCGTCACCTTCCGCTATACCCCGGAGCGGATCACCGCCTGGGAGGACGGGGAGGAGGTCCTCCTCATCACGGGCATGCCCATCTGGAACGTCTATTTTGAGGACCTCACCGGCGACGGCCTGCCGGAGGTCTGCGCCACCCTCAGCTGGGGCTCCGGCATCGTCGACACCCGGGTGGTGATCTACGACTACGCCAATGGGGCCAGCTACGCCCTGGAGGACCGGATGTTCACGGACTACGCCCTCCGGTATGAGGAGGCCGACGGCCTTCTGTATGTGGATCAGCGGGCGTACAACAGCGGCGAGCTTCTCTCCTCCGGCCCCCTGGTCTACGCCGACGGCTGCATCCAGGTGGAGGAGTAGGAAAAACGCACAGGACCTGTAGCGTGGTCCCGTGCGTTTCTTTCGCTTGGTCCTTTTATTCAGACCGGCTGGTTCACCACCCCGGCGAACAGCAGCTGGCCCGACGGGCCGGTGACGACGAAGAGGAAGGGCCGGTTCGCCACAAAGTCCACCTCCTCCTCGGGGGGCTCAGAAGACCCTGACGCGGCCATCACCGTGTAGGCGGCGGCGGTGACCCCCTCCTCGTCGATGGCCACCCGGGCGGCGTGCTTCACCTGGGAGACATAGATCCCCTCCACCGCTTCCGTCATGGGGGAGAAGTCGGCGCGGCTGCTGTCGAAGACGTCGGTGACCCCCAGGGTCCGGAGGCCCTCGATGAGGTCCACCTCTCCCGCTATGTCGAACTTGGGCAGGGCCTGGTTCACAATGAGCCTCTTACTCTGTTCCCAGTCCCGGCCCGCAAGAAAGAAGTCCGCCGCCTCCCCGCTGGCGAGCAGCTCCTCCGGACTGACCCCCTCGTCGGGGAGGAGGAACCACATGATGCCGCCGTCGTCAAGGTTCCTGCCGATGGCGGAGAACCGGTCTCCCCAGTAGTAGGTGTCGGTGGTGGACTGGTGGAGGAAGTCGCAGGTCACATCCCCATCCGGGGTGTGGAAGGCGCCGGGGGCGGTGTTCTCCTCCTGGAACTCGTTGACCCACTTGGTCCGGAAATAGATGGTGGTGGCCAGGGCCAGCACCGTGTCGGGGGCCAGGGTGAGGTCCGCCGCCTGCTCCTCCAAAAGACCTCCGGTCTGCTGGTTGATCCAGGCCCGGAGGGCCTCGTTCACCGCCTCGCTGCCCAGGTCTCCCCGGTAGGAGGAGGCGTAATAGGTCTCCGCCAGGGTATCCAGGGTCTCCTGGAGAAAGGGCAGATCCTCCTGGAGCCACAGGGAGGCGGCCAGGATGCTGACGGTGGCCCCGTCGTCGCAGTAGCTGGCATTCCAGAGGGCGGCGGCCTGGGAGCGGAGGGATTCCATGTCCTCCTGGCCCAGAAGGTTCAAAATCTGCCCCCGGCTCTCCCCGTCGGTGAGTTCCGCCAGCATCCCTAAGGCAAAGTACACGTTCAGGGGGGAGAAGACCCGGTTCTCCCCCTCCTCCCCGGCCAGGAACACGGGGAGGGCGGCGGCATAGAAGTCCGAGAGGCTGTCCGCATAGTCCGCCCCCTGCTCCACCAGGGCCTGCCGGCCCTCCCGCCAGGCCTGGTAGACCTCCATAAAGCCGTCGTTGTCAAAGGTTCCGTTCTCGCCGGCAAAGGCGTTCTCGTCGGGGTAGGGGGCCATCTCCGGATAGGCCGCCAGGGCCACCGCCTCTACGCCGCCCATGGGGTCCGGCGTCTCCATGGGGCCCTTGGGCCACAGCAGGGCGGAGGCTGTAAAGGCAAAGACCAGCACAGCCGCCGCGGCCCACAGCCACAGCTGCCGCCGGGCCCTCCGGGGCCGCCGCCCCGCCTCCTCCACTAATTTGGGGTCCACGAACCCTAACTTTTCCAAAAATTCTCTGCCTCTCATAGCTGGTACCCCTCCTTCATCAGGTACGTCCGCAGGCCCTCCCGTATCCGGTGGAGGGCCGATTTCACCTTGCTCTCGCTGGCGGCGCAGTACCGGGCCACATCCCGGACGCTGTCAAAATACCAGTAGCGCCGGAGAAACATGATCCGCTGCTCCTCCGGGAGGGTCCGGAGGTAGGCGCTCACCGCCTCCCCTAAGAGAATGCCGTCCACCTCTCCCGCCGTGTCGCTGGGGGAGGGGATGCACTGCTCCATCTCCGCCGTCAGCTCCGTGAGGACGGCGGCGCGCTTGCGGCACCGCCGGGCGGCGCAGGCGTTCAGCACCGCGTGGCGCATGATCCGCCCTAAAAAGGCGAAGAGGTAGTCCCAGGGCTGGTGGGGCGGGATGGCGTTCCAGGCCTGGAGGTAGGTGTCGTTCTCGCACTCCTCCACGGTCTGTTCGTCCTCGATGAGCCGCAGCCCCAGAAGCCGCAGCCGCCTGCCGTATGTTTCCTTTGTCTCTGTCACCGCCCGCTGGTCCCGGGCCAGGTACAACGCTACGATTCCCCTGTCATCCATCTCCGTGCCTCCCTCCCTTTGAAGGTCCTTCACTCAGTATAGCAGAAAATTTCCCCTGCTCGTCGCGTTGGAGAGAAAAATAAAATTATTTTGGAAAGAACTCCGGCATTGTGCGGAAATACTCCGCTTTTGTCCGATACGTCGGTCTGTGGCGCTGCGGTTTTCCAAAAGCGATGACGGGATTTCGCGATGGCGCTCGGGGATTGAAAATGCCGTTGTTGATGGATGGAGAAAAGGAGAGAATGTCATTGAAATGACGGGGGAAATATAGTAAAATGCTATATGTCAGCTATACAAATATTAGTTGCGTGATGGTGAGGGGTTACCTATGAGTTTTTCCGAGGATATGAAGCGAATTCGCCGAAAAGCGTTTATGACCCAGGAGGATTTTGCAAAAGAAATCGGCGTCTCCTTTGCAACGGTCAACCGCTGGGAAACCGGAAAGGCAAGGCCGAATTTGAAGACCATGAAGCTGATTGACGACTATTGCAAGCGCAACGGTATTGACTTTGATATCAGTGAACAGGTTGATGAATGAGGTGGATTCCCGGTATGAATAGACCAAAGTTTGTGGACTTATTTTGCGGATGCGGTGGGTTGAGCCTGGGCTTTCAGATGAGTGGATTTGATCTGATTGCCGGGATTGACTTCAATCAGGCGGCCATCAAGACGTACAAAAGAAATTTTGCCTCAGCCCAGGCGATCTGTGCCGATATTCTGACCATCGACAAGGAAGAGATTTCAGCCAGAATCGGAAATATCCATGAGATAGATGTGATTGTGGGAGGGCCGCCGTGTCAGGGGTTCTCCAACGCAAATAAGAATTATGTTGAACTTGATGATCCCCGAAACAAACTGTTTTTTGAATTTGTCAAGTTTGTGGAATTGGCACAGCCGAAAGTGGTTGTGATTGAAAATGTGCCGCAGATCATAACCAAAAACGGCGGCTATGCAAAAAGAAGAATTACCGAAATATTCACCGAGCGTGGATACTGCGTGACAAATGCCATTCTGGATGCGTCGGATTATGGAGTTCCGCAAAAACGCCTGCGGAATTTTTTTATTATTACAAAGGGCAGAGCGTTTGATCTGGAGAGGATCGCAAAGCAGGATGTGCGGATCACGGTAAAGGACGCCATTGGGGAGTTGTACCAGTTTGAAGGGACGTCGCCGGATTTCCGGAAACTGCATCTTGCCCCGGATACGCCCTATCGTGCCTATCTCAGAGCGGCAGACAACATGGTTGCCAATCATGATATTCATTATCCTGCTGCAATCCAGCAGGAGAGGATCTCCCATGTTCCCCAGGGCGGAAACTGGAGAGATGTGCCGGAAGAGCTGTGGGCGACAAAGCGGACCACAAATTCGGGGAGGACAAACCGGCACTCGTCGGCGTATAAGAGATTGAGGGAGGAGGACCTCTCCGTTACAATAGATGCGGGAAACCAGCACAGCAACTACTACCATCCGATTTTTCACCGATTGCCGACAGTGCGGGAGGCGGCCAGGCTGCAGTCATTTCCCGATGCCTTTGCGTTTGAAGGGATTATGACGGAGCAGTATTTGCAGGTGGGGAACGCAGTTCCGCCGCTGATGGCCAGGAGCATTGCGGATGCAATCAAGGAGTTATTTGCAGATGAAGAACAAAATCATTGACCTGTTTTGCGGATGCGGCGGTCTCAGCCTCGGGTTTGAGATGGCCGGGTTTGAGGTGTCCTATGCAATTGATCTGTGGAGAAGAGCAGTAGACACCTATAATCACAACCGTGAAAAACAGGTGGCACAATGTATGGATATCCATATGCTGACGGACGCCCAAATCCTTGCTTTGAACGAACAGCGGGATGTGGCGGGGGTGATCGGCGGACCGCCTTGCCAGGGGTTCAGCAAGGTGGGAACCCGGGACGTCAACGACCCGCGGAACCATCTGTATCTGGAATATTACAGGGTGGTACGGCTGGTGGAGCCGGAATTTTTTGTGATAGAAAATGTTTCCGGACTTTTGAACCTGTCAAACGGCCTGTTTCGCGACGATATTGTGAAACGGTTTGGAGCGCTTGGCTATGAGGTGGCGTTTCAGGAGGTGGTGGCCTCCGATTATGGGGTGCCGCAAAACCGTCATCGGGTCTTTTTTGTGGGGATGAAGGGCGGCAGGTTCAAGTTCCCCGGCAAAGTTGACGGCGTCGTCACAAGCAAGGATGCCATCGGCGATCTCCTGCCGCTGACGGCAGAGAACGGGCTGGAGGAGGACCATAATTATGCGTCCGAGCCGCAGAATGACTACCAGCGTAAAATGCGCGGCTGCCAGAAACGGGTGAAGAATCATCAGATCACTCTCCACACGCAGCAGACAATTGACATTATCTCCATGGTTCCGGATGGAGGGACCATTTATGATCTGCCGGATGAGTATTGGAACGTCCGCAAATATCGGAAGGGATTTGAGCGCATGCCCAGCTTCAAGCCCTGCCATACCGTGGATACCGGACATCGGAATTATTTCCACTATGCGGAGAACAGAATCCCGACGGCCCGTGAGAATGCGCGGCTGCAGTCTTTTCCAGATTGGTATGAATTCCTGGGGACAAAGACAGATCAGTACAAGGAGATTGGAAACGCAGTGCCGCCTGAACTGGCGTACCACATCGCAAATGCGATAAAGGAGCAGTTGGAGGAGGAATAGCAATGGATATCACCGTTTCAAGTCCCGGTTCTCCCGGAACCAGCTTTACAGAGAATGTGAAGGAAAAGATATTGATTCTTTTTGATGTTCTGGAGCGGAACGGAAATTTTGCATCCATGGGGGATTTGGGGGCGGAGCTGCAGAGATTCGGAATCAATTGGAATTATGCCAGAAATATTCTGCCGTTTTTGAAAAACTGTGGAATTGTGAAGTATCAGGAGGCCTCTCCTATTGAAAACAGGAGCTTTTTCACCAATATCGGATACGCCTATGTGGATATCCTGCGCAGCATAAAAGCGGTGAAGGAGGAGCCGGAAAGCGGTCTGCGCCGTGAAGTGCTTGCGCGGCTGGAGCGGATTCAGCAGGCAATTTATTTCCAGTGCCTGGTTCTTATGATGAAAAATCCGGAATGCAACTATGGGTACGATTTCTTTGATGTGCTTTGCTTTGTTGTGAAGTACGGCAGCATTGATTCGACGGAATATCTGTTGATCCAGCACGAACGGGAGGTCCATCCGGAGGGGTATCTGGATGCAATGCAGGATATGGTACATCGCTATCGAAGCGGCTCCATTGCCATACGGATCAAGACAAGAACAAAGAATGGTGAAAGCGGCAGAGCCAAAAGTGTGAATTCCTTCCCCTATGTGTGGGGGAATTTTGTGAAAGCCGGAGTATTTGAAAAAAGGGAAGACGGCAGATATTATATGGCAGAGGATCGGATGCCGGAAATACAGAATGCGGTACAGGAGGTGGGAGCATGTCAGAATTCAGTCCACAGGCAATCGAAGTGATCACGTCAAATCTGGATGACATTCGGCGGCGGCTGTCCTTGGAGATCCAAGGGGAGAGCGCCGGGAATGCCGCAGGAGGAGAGGGGATCAGCCCGGAGGAATGGGAAGCGGCCAGGGTGGAAGGCGGGACCAATGTCTTGCTCTATGGGGTTCCCGGTTCCGGAAAAAGCTGGACAATCGAGCATGAATACTGTTGTCCCGACAGTGTAACGGAGCGGCTGGTTTTCCATCCGGATTATACAAACGCTGATTTTATCGGGCAGATCCTCCCTGTTGTTGACGAGGACAGGCAGGTGAGCTATGCGTTTACGCCGGGGCCGTTTACGGCAATTCTCAGGGACGCCTACACCCATCCGGGGCGGCAGTATCTCCTCATCATTGAGGAGATCAACCGGGGAAATGCGCCTGCCATTTTCGGCGAGGTGTTTCAGCTGCTTGACAGAACCCTTGAGCGGAAAACCATGGACGGCGTATCCTATCCTGTCGGGACGAGCGAATACGGCATTACCCATGCAGAAATGGCGAAGAAGATTTATGGAGATCCTGCCCGCAAGGTGCGGATTCCGTCCAACCTTTCCATTATTGGGACTATGAATACGTCCGACCAGAATGTCTTCACATTGGATACCGCCTTTCAGCGCAGATGGCGGATGCGCCTGGTTGAAAATACGTTTGATCAGGTTCGCGCGTCTCTGGCGGAGGCGAGGATCCTCGACACGGAGGTCACATGGCGGACGTTCTGTGAGAAAATCAACAGTGTGATTGTGGGCAACAAAGCGAGAATGGTCTCTGCCGAGGATAAGCGGATAGGCGTGTATTTTGTCCATGAGAGCGAGCTTTGCTTTGATCCTCAGGCGCAGCCTTCGGAGGGATATGGGACGATTTTTGACGAGTACCATGCGCTTTTGGAGCAAGAGGCTGCGCAATCCCTGTCGGAAGACGGGGAGAAGAGATTGGCTGCCATTGGAAAGGCTGTGATGCACAACCGCATGTTCCCGGAAAAAGTAATCAAATATCTGTGGGATGACGCATTTCAATTTAATCCGGAGGCCATCTTTGACACCGATACCATGGAGAGTCTGGAGCAGGTCATCCATACGTTTGTCTATTCCACAGGGCGTGAACGGTTCCAAATTTTCAAGCCTGCCATTCGGGCGGCCCTGTACTCTGACCGGTAGGGATAGCACGGCGCCGGATGAAAGGAGGGGACGGCACCATGGATGGGAAGAGCATCAGGGAACGCTGCCGCGTCAGCAGAGGGGACGAGGCGGACCGCTTTGTGGGACTGAAAGCGGATACCGGCAATGTGACGGTATCCTTTCCTATGGGCTATCAGCTTCCCGACAACGACGATGAGCTCCGGGCCGACATTCACCATTTGCTCTATGTGCTTGCGGACTTTCTGAAAGAGGAGCAGGTGATGGAGGAAGCAAGCCGTGCGGCGCTCTGTCCGGTGGCATTCCCGGTGCATGCATATCTGAAGGTGATCCGCGATTTTTTGCGGAGGAAGCGGTATTATGTGGAAACAGACCGCAAATTCAAAACGGATGTAAAAGGGTATGCTTCATGGCCGCGCACGGCGCGGGAGCAGAGAGCGCTGGTGCAGAGGAACGGTTCGCTGATTTTCACGAGTATGACGGTTCGGACCGTCACGCCTGATGTGAATAAAAAGGTTACGCAGATTCACAGATACTGCATATATGAAGCGTTTGACAAAATGGGGTGGCTGTATGTTCCACATATGCCGGAGAAGCCGGGGCCCCATCCGGGGAACAGGGAAGCGGTCTATATATTGGAGAAAAAGCTGGCGTCTACCCATAATGATGCAGAGCAGGAGCTGTTTTCCGCGATGATGTCCATGCTCAACTACATGGACGAGCGGTCGGATAGGAAACAGAATTCCTATGGGACAGAGCATTTTGAGCGGGTGTGGGAGCGCATGATTGACAGGGCCTTCGGTATTGCGGACAAGGAGGCCTATTTTCCACGGGCCAGATGGCTGCTTGACTATGGGCCCGGCAGGAGAAAGCGGACGCTGCAGCCGGACACCGTCATGCTTTACAACGGCAATGTCTACGTGTTGGACGCAAAACTGTACCGGTACGGCTGCAGCGGAAATCCGGATCACCTGCCGGATAGCGCCGACATCAACAAGCAGATTACATATGGAGAGTACATTGAGCGCACCAAGGGCGTGCCCGGTGCGAGGATATACAATGCGTTTCTCATGCCTTTCAACCGCGCGGACAACATTTTCTGCAAGGCTGGTCCCGAAGGCGAACCGATTTTTTGCGTGACGGACGATATCGGGAACATTGGCGAGGCGGTGGGAGATTGGAAGCCGCACCCAAAGCGCTGCGAGAGGGTCCAGGGCATTGTCATAGACACCCGGTTTCTCCTGTATCACTATATGGGGATGCCGGAGGAGAAAAAGCGGCTGCTGGCAGAAGCAATCCAGAAGGTCGACGCAAGGGGACCGGTTCCGGAACCGGCGGAATAGCGCCTCATAGAATCGGCGGCGGTTTGGGCAGCGGAAGCCCCCGCCGCCGGAATAGTTAAAAACAACAGGGGCGTCTGTGTCCATCATCCGGCACAGACGTCCCTGTTTTTGGTAAAAGATTGGTGTGCGTCCGCCTGCGGGGCGCTTTCACGCCTGCTTTTCCCAGCCCGCCCGGATTTTCCAGTCCAGCTCCTCAAAGGGCCGCAGGCCGCTGAGAGCGTCGTAGGCCTCCACGCAGCAGGCCCCGGCGGCCGCCGCGTAGCGGAGACAGGCGTCTATGGGAAGATCATCCATCCGGGCCTTCAAGAAGGCGGCGATGCTGGTGTCCCCCGCGCCGGTGGCGGAGAGCACACGGCTGGGCTTGTAGCTTCGCTCAAACCGCTCGGTAGCGCCGTCGGTGAAGTAGAGCCCCGGCGCGCCGCACTTGATCAGCAGATTCCGGGCTCCCATGGCCAGCACCCGCTCCGCCAGGGGGCGGATGTCGGCCTCCACCTGGAGCACGGCGGTCACGTCCCCGCCGCCGGCGCGGCGGAGCCAGTCGTTGTACCGGGGCCGGTCCGCCATGAAGCACAGCTCCTCCGCGCTGGGGACGAAGTAGTCCACGTAGGGGAGAACCTTTTGCAAGATGGCCTCCCAGTCCGCTCTTCCTGCCTCCGAGTCCGGGTCCACCGCCGCCATGTCCAGGGAGGTGGTGAGCCCCATTCCCTTCACCCGGCGGAAAAGCTCCGCCAGCTCCTCTCCGCCGCCGGCGTACATGTGCCGCATGATGGGGGGATAGCCGAAGTGGAAGAAGTCCGCCCCGGCGATCTTGGCGAAGTCTAAGTCCGAGGCCCGGAAGGTGTCGTTGGCGCCGGGGTTGTGGAGGAAGATCCGATCGGTGCCCGGGGGGGCGATGACGATGGAGTAGGAGGTGCTGCTGTCGGGAGAGACGATCATGCCTTCCGCCGCGCCGTATTCCGCCAGGCGCTCCAGTACCAGACGGCCGAAGGCGTCGTCCCCCACCTTGCCCATCAGCGCCACGTCCGCCCCCAGAAGCTTCAATGCGAGACCGGTGTTGGCCACGGCCCCGCCGGTGTTCAGCTGAACGCCTTCCATCTGCACCAGCTTACCGGGGGACAGGAGCTTTCCGAGGGGTTGAGGATTCCCGGCGGGGAACACCGGGGTGATGTCCAGACAGATGTGACCCGCCACAATGATCTTTCCCGCCACGGACGCTCACCCCCTGCCTGCGCTGCCGAACACCCGCATTTTCTTCATGGTCTCCTGCTTCACCGCCTCGGTGATCTCGTTCTGGAGGTCGGTGAGCCCCCGGCCCGCCTGCCAGCTGTCATGGGCTGCCTGGGCCGCCGCGCAGTTGATGTCGGTAAAAATGTTGATCTTGGCGATGCCGTTGGCCACACAGTTTCGGAAGTCCTCGTCGGTAAGGCCGCTGCCCCCGTGGAGCACCAGGGGGGTGGGGACCATTTGGGCGATCCGGGCCAGCCGCTGGATATCCAGCCTGGGCTTCTCCTTATAGGCGCCGTGGGCGGTGCCGATGGCCACCGCCAGGGCGTCCACCCCGGTGCGATGGACAAAGTCCAGGGCCTCCTCCGGCTGGGTGTAGATGCTGTCGTCCCCGGTGGAGGACTCGTTGGCCCCCACGTGGCCCAGCTCTCCCTCCACGGATGCGCCGAAGAGACGGGCAATCTTCACCATCTGGGCCACCCGGCTGATGTTGCTTTCATAGCTGTCGGTGGAGCAGTCGTACATGATGGAGGAAAACCCCAGCTTCAGGGCCTCCAGGATCTTCTCCTCCGTAAGGCCGTGGTCATAGTGGAGGACCACCGGCACGGAGGCCTTTTGAGCCATGGGCAGGAGGAAGTAGGTGAGCTCCTCCAGGCTGGCGTAGGGAAGGAGGACCTCCGCTGTGCCGATGATGACGGGGCTCTTGAGCTCCTCCGCCGCCGCCAGAACGCCCTTGGCCATCTCCAGATTCACGGTGTTGAAGAGCCCCACGCCGTAGCGTTTCGCCTGGGCGTCCTTCAGCACCTCACGCAGAGTGACAAGCATGTTCCGTTCCCTCCGTTCTCTTACGCCAGGCCCATCAGGAGATTCATCACATACATCTCCAGGGCCTCAAAGTCCCGGTTCTCCACGCACTTTTTCTGAAAGTCGTAGTCGAACCGCTCCACCTTCTCCTCCAGTGCCTTGAAGACGTTCAGGCTGTTCTCCAGGTGCCTGTAGCTGTCGGCGTCCCGGGTGGTGCGCATGGCCTTCACATCCAGGCCCACATACTCCCCACGGCTGCCGTAGCCGTTCTCCTTCAGCACCTTCACCTGGTTGAAGGCGGCCCGCAGATTCTCCACGCCGAAGCTCTTGTCCTGGTCGTAGCGGATGCCGTTCTGGTCGTTGAGGTGGACGGTCATCAGCTTGCCCATGGCCATGGCAAAGCCGATCTCATGGGCGGGATCGAGGCCCGCCAGGATGGCATGGGCGCTCTCCAGGTTGCCGCCCACTCGGGCGGGATCGATGGTGGCGGCGGAGATGGCCATGACGTGTCCGATGGTGCCGCAGATGCTCCGGTCGATGGGCTCGTTGGGCTTGGGCTCGATGCAGATGCGGACCTTGGGATCGTACTCCAGCATCTTGTTGATGGCCTCGATGAGCATCCTGGTGGCCCACACCGGGGACTTGCTCTCGGCACAGAGGGTGCCCTCCCGGGCCAGCCACAGCACCACAAGGTCGGTGCCCAGCTCCTTGGCGATGTCGATGGAGCGGTAGGCCCGCCACATGGCGTACTCCCGATCCTCGGCGGAGGTGCTCATGAAGCCGCCGTCCTGGGTGTGGGGGTCCATCCACAGCCGGGGGGCCACGAACTCCGCCTTCAGGCCGTACTTGTCCAGCACCTTCTTCAGCTCCCGGGCTTTTTCGCGGATCTCCTCCTCGGTGTAGTCGTTGATGTTGGGCACCGCGTCGTCGTCGTGGAACTGGACGGCGGAGAAGCCCAGCTCGGCAAACTTTTTGAATTTTTCCTCCAGGGGGATGGTCTGGCGGGTGGCGGGGCCGTAGGAGTCGGCTCCCTCGTGGACGTTCCAGGGGCCTACGGAAAACTTGAACTTGGTCATGATATCGGTCCTTTCTGTCGTAAGTTTTGCGTTTGTCCGGGTTTCAAAGCGCCGTCAGAGGTGACGCCGGATGGGAGAGGCGGATGCCCTTCATCCCGTTTGGCTAAGGAGGGGGCATCACAGGGGTCCTGCATTTACTATAGACCATCAGCGGAGTGGATGCCCGGATAAATTTATGGTCGCAATAGGACAAATTCACTTTTTTATTTACAAAGCCCAAGGAATCTTTGTATACTTTCTATAGACCGATGGGGAGGTGACCGCGATGCAGGAGGAATTTGAGGTGATCTCCGGCGGGAGTGCGGAGTATAAGGTGTTTCTCATCAGCCTGCTCTACCGCACGCCCCACGTCCACAAGGAGATGGAGGTATGTCTGTTGTTGGAGGGGCGGGTGCGGCTTCTTACAAGGAACCGGTCCGCTGTCTATGAGGCCGGCAGCATCTGGGTGGTGAACTCCTTTGAGAGCCACGAGCTGGTCGCCGACCGCCCGGCCCTGATTCTGTCTCTGCAGATTGCGCCCTCCTTTTTCTCTGCAGTCTTTCCCCAGATGGAGAACATGGAGTTCTCCCTTCCGCCTCCCGGTCCGGCGGCTGAACCCCGGCTGGAGAAGGAATTTCTGGAGATTGCCCGTGCCTATTTCTCTGGGGAGGAGAGGGCGCCGCTGCGGTGTGCCGGGCGAATTTTCCTGTTTTTTGAGGCGCTTTTGGAGCGGATGCCCTGCCGCCGGGTGTCGGAGCAGGAGCGGCAGAGCTCCCTGAACCGGGCCCGGCGTGTCCGGGCCATCACCAGCTATATTGACCGCCGCTATACGGAGAAGCTGCTGCTCACCGATCTGGCCCGGGAGCTGGGCCTCTCCATGAGCTATCTCTCCGCCTTTTTCAAATCCGTTTTCGGCATGTCCTTTCAGTCCTATGTGATGAAGCTGCGCTGTGAGAAGGCGCGGCGGCTATTACTGCTGACAGAGTTCTCCCTGCTGGATATCAGCGTTGCCTGTGGCTTTTCAGACCTGAAATACTTCAACAGGGGATTTGCCCGGCAGTTCGGCTGTTCTCCCCGGCAGTACCGGCTGGATTTTCAGAAGGAGGGAGCGGCTCAGCAGCAGGAGTCCATGCGCACCGCCCAGGAATTTCTCTCCCCGGCCGCCAGCCGGGCCGCGCTGGAGAAGTATCTGGACCATGGCGGGAAAAAGCCTGAGCGCCGGGGCGGCGTTGTCTGTGAAAAAGGGAGAGATCAACAAAAGTGAGCCCGAAAACAACGGTTTTCGGGCTCACTTTTTGCGCAGATGATGGGAACGGGAGGGACGGCAGATATTTCTGTGCAGGCGTCCGGCCTCACAGGTAATAGACCGGCCACGCGATGCCGTCCAACTCCCGCAGGAAGCGCTCCCCCTCCTCCGGCTCGATCATCCGGACGTAATAGGCCTTGCCGTACAGGTACTCCCGGTAGTTGACGCACTTGGCGGCATGGATGTTTTGGAGGTGGGTGAACACGCCGAATTTTCTGCAGAAGTGGATCTCCTGCCGCAGAGCGCGCTTGAACTTCCGGGGAATGCGGACGGAGCCGTTCTGGACGGTCAGGCCCGTTATCCTCTTGGGCTGGCCGGGGCGAAAGTAGGCGGTCTTCCGGCGGTTTCCCGAATATCCATGCCGCTGGAGAACGTCGTGTACGGCGGGCTCCAGCCGGTCCAGGGCGGTATCGGAGGAAAAGGTGAGGTCGTCTGCATAGCGGGAGTAGACCGCGCCGTGCTGTCCGGCCAATGCGGCCAGCTCCTCGTCAACAGGAGAGAAAATGAGGTTGGCCAGAGAGGGGCTGGTAGGCGCCCCCTGGGGAAGAACATCCCGATGGCAGCAGAGCTGCGCCAGGGCGGCGGATGCGGACTTCGAATACCCCGCCCGGGCAAACACCCGGACCACGGCGTCAAGGGGAATGGAGGGGAAAAAATCCTCAATATCCATGCACAGCACATAATCGTGATGGGCGTGGAGCAGGGCGTTGGTTTTGATGGACCGGCTTTTGACGAACCCATGGGCGTGTGGGGAGACCGGCAGCTGCGAAAGGATATGCTGGGCAATCCAGCGCTGCCTGGATTTCAGGGGCAGGCTGGGCGCGGTAATTTCCCGGAGCTTTCCCCGCTGATGGAGAAAGAAAACGTGGTACGCCTGCTGGCGGATCTGATCCAGCTGTAGCACCTTGCGCACATGGCGGCTGTCAAACAAAACCGGCAGGCCGCTGCGCAGCAACGTCCGGGCATAGCCGACACAGCGTGAGATTTCTTCCTCCGAGCGTCCCCGGGCCTTCATTTCCGTTTGGAGATTGCCGAGATACGCGGCCATCTGCAAGGCGTCCACGGCATCCATCCCTCCATTCATCCTCGACATGCTCAAAAAGCTCCAAACCCGTTACGATATCCTCTCTACTGCGGCGCTCCTCTGGTGGGTGACCGCCTGGGCGAGTGAATGCAATGAGGGAGCGCAGGCGGTCAGCCACCCGAGTTAGTGCCGTTTGGTTCCGGAGCGAATCCACTCCTGGCTAACGGGCTTGGAGCTTTATTGAGTTTTCTTAATCCAGCCACCCGGCCTCCGGGATGTATGGCTGCGTCCAATCAAATGCGTCCGGCGCCGCGGCGGCGGGACGCTCGGCGGAGGCCCGGTAGAACGCAAGAGGCACCCGGGCGGACTTTCCTGTTTCCGACAGGCGAAGGCCTTCCGGCGTGGGGATCAGGTATCCCTCCGTCAGAAGCTGCTCCAACCGGTCCAGCAAAAAGGAGCGGGGACAGTGGAGACGCCGCGAGAGGGTGAAATCATCCATCGCTCCGTGCAGGGCAATCATATCCAGGATCAGAAGATCCAGCAGATTCTCACTGTCATGTACTGCCATGTTTCCCACTCCTTCTGTCCATTCCAAGGCGATACGCCTGGGCGCAGGCCTGAGCCTTCCGCCGCTTCAGATCCTCCAGGGTGGGACGGCTGATTTGATCGCCGTCCCGGTAAAAGGGCGGCTCCATGTCGACCCCGGCGCGCCAGAAGGTGCTGAGGGTGTTGTTGGGGGTGTTGTAATAGAAGGACAGAATCAGCCGGTTTTTCTCAAATCCCATGAAGAAGCTTTTGTCCGGCTCTGTCAGACAGGTCCCGATGAGCTTCTCGTAGTCTTCCAGATGGCGATACTCCTCAGAGTTTATAGCAAAGGCCGGGGACTGCACCCATGCGTCGTCATATAGCCACGCAACGGAAATCCCGGCTTTTTTGCAGTTTTTGTTGATGTGTGTTACGCCGCGGCTGCGGGGGGCGATGCTTGCGCAGAATACCCTCTGCCTGCAAAACCAGTCCGGGAAGTCCGTACGGAGCCGGCAGATGGAGCGCCACATGGTTTTGCCGCTGCCGATCACATCGTCCAGGAACAAAACGGCCTGGTAGGGAGCGATGTCCTCCTCGGTCAATTTGGACTGCACCGCAATGATCTGCCCTTTTGTGAGGACTCGGAACGCCCCGCACCGAAGGTCGGAGCGCACATTGTCTCCCCCCGACGCACAGGCTCCGCCGGCCTCCACCGTGACGAACAGCACCGCGGAGAGGTCCAGCTGCAGATCGGACAGGCGGGAGTGCAGCATGGACACAATCTGCTGGTACCGGGCTTGACACTGGGGGCGGCTCAGATAGCGATATTCGCTGAGAAGCGTCAGGAACGCGTCCTGATCCCCGGGGCGGATGGCGGTGAGCCATTGTTCCACGCGCTGAGGAAGGGCCGCGATCTGCGGATCGTAGCACCCGTCCGACGGGTCGGCGGCGCGTACGGGATCAAGTCCGTTTTTCTGATAGAAGATGCGCAGGGCAGTATCCTTATCCATACACAATATCTTTCACGGCATTCCCCTGCGGAAAAAGAGGGGACGCCTCCAGGCGGCAGCTTGAAGATGAACGGATTATACCACACAACTGCGCAATTGTCGATACGCATATGATTTTGATGAAGCGGGATATCTGCTTCTGAAGTTGGCGTTTTACTATGCAAACAGCATCCGTAGACAATTTTAGATCATGATTATATAATAATTGTTGCTATATTGCTGTGTACCGCACAGTTTCCTCCTGCCTGCGAAGATCTGCAGGTATGGGGTGAGGTAGGAAGAAAATCGCTTGCAAAATTTGCTGAAGGATGATGGAGATTTCGGCAGGCAGCATGTATTTTGTTGTCATTGCAGCCTTGTCTGCCCAATGCAGAGCGTGCCTTGGGAAACGGTAGTATAGCGGGATAGATGACCGGGAAGGCTTGCTCACTCAGATTCAAGTGAGCAAAACCAGGGGCCATGTTACGAAAGGAGAACCGACAGTATGGACGCGGAAGAATTGCGGGAAAAGCTGCTGACAGACGTCTGCGCCGGGGCGTTTTCCGGACTGGGCGCAATGGTATTGGATGAAGATCGTATCCGCAAGGCCGGTGAAGCGGAGCTGCGCGAAATTGCTGCGCAGTACGGTATCCGGTAAACGCTTTGCAACAGTGCGGGAGGAAAAGAATATGCGTATGTATGGAGTTCCCAGGGAGGGAAAGCGAGTGACGCTCTCGGACGGCCTGAGCCTCCGCATCCCCTTCGGCGTGGCCTACGGGAAGGATGAGGACGGCAATTACACCATCCTTCAGTACCAGACCGTCCCCACCGGGTATCGGGACGGCGCCTTCACGGTAAAAGATGAGGAGGAGGTCCTGTGGAGCATCAGCGGTCTTCAAAAGAAGGCGGTTATGAGCTTTGAGGCGGAGGATGGAGCAATGACGCCGGCGTCCGTGCAGGAGGCAATGCGCGGCAAGCTTCAGGAGCTGGCCAAAGGTATGGTGCAGGAGGACAACTCCTCCCAGGAGCCCTATGAGCCCGGCTCCAGCACAAAGGTGGAGGAGACGGAGGGGGGCTTTGTAATCCGCTCCGGGATCTCCATCAACGCCGCGGGCGGCAGCTATGACATGCTGGAGCTTTCGGAGAAGGTGGCCGGCGCGGTGGCGAAGAAGGGATTTCAGCTCTTCGGCATGACGATGTATTTCACCTACCTGCTCCTGGCGGTGGAGGATTGTCCGGAGGCCGCCTTGTTCTACGCCACCCTCAAGGGGGCCGGAGAGGCGGACTTTTATGAAAAGACGCTGACGCCCCTCCTGAAGACCGCGGAGCTGGAGACCTCCCGGAAGACAGGTGCGGCTCGAAAACCCAGGGTCGAGCGGGACGCCGGGCCGGTGGCGGCGAGCCTGGACTTCTCCAAGGGGGAGCGGGTGCGCACCGGGGAGCTCTCCATTCTGGTCCCCGGCGGAATGTGCTGGACCCCAGAGATCAGCCCGGAGACCCGGTATCTCAGCTGCGTCCCCGCGTCGGTGACCTTTGACGATCCTGATTGGGACGAGGTTTCCGCCGTCAAATTTACCCTGCAGACCGGACAGAAGATTCCCGCCGTCCAGGAGGCGCTGGACAGTCCGGCGGGGGAGGAACGGGTGCAGGCGCTGCTGCAGAGCATGACCGTCGCCCAGGAGGGGGCGTCCGGCCGCATCGGCCAGGTTGTTACGGTGAGTCGGACGCCGGACGCGTACATCTGCTATGAGCCGGCCGGGGAGACAGACGTGGACTGTGTTTTCCGCTATTACATCTTCAGCCATGTCTTTGTCTACACCGGGATGTATGTGGGATGGAAGGCAGGGCTGGAGGACCCGGTGCAGCGGCACCGGCAGATTCTGGAGAAGTGGCTGGGTACCGTGCAGTATGAGGGGGGCGCGGAGGAGGAGCTGGCTCGCTACGGCAAGACCCAGTTCGGTCCCTACGCCGCCGAGGACGGGCGGCTCAATGCGGTGACGGTCGCCCAACTGTTTTCCACCGATGTGCTCTTTTTCAATGAGGACGATTTCAAGGAGGCAGGGTTGAAAAACGGCGTGCACATCAACTCTCTGAAGCTGGCGGAGCATCCCTTCCTGGCGGAGAAGCGGGATGTGCTGGCGCCCGAGATTGGGGCCCTCCTGCTGGAGCTGGACGCCGTACCGGAGCTGCGTGTGCCCAAGGAGAAGCTCCATAAGAAGCTGATCCCTCTGCTGTTCAACGAAAACGACGTGCCGCTTACCGGCATGACCATGATGAATCTGCTGGCCTACCACATGCTATATATCCAGGAGAACGGACCGGAGGACTACGCCGTGGCCATCGACCGCAACCTGGTGGCCGGGATTCCGGACGCCTACCGGTATGCCGCCGCCTTTCTGCGCCGGCTGCGGCAATATAACGGGAAAGACGGAGCCTTTACCGTGACCTTTACCACAGCGGCAAACTTTGATACCCCGATCCAGGGTGTGATGAAGCCGGTGGCCGGCGCGGTCCAGGCCAGAAGCGCCTATCGGCTTCAGGTGGAGAGCAGCGGCGCTGTTCAGGAGCTGGAGGCGGCGGACCGGGAGGACCAGCCGGAGGCGCAGCGCTCCATCCAGGAACTGGAGAGTATGCTGCCTCAGGAGTTCACCGAGAAAATGCGGACCTTCTCCGGTGATGTGGCCTCCCGTCTGTCACAGCTGTGCAGGACGCTGCAGGAGAGTGACTACGACGGCCTGCCGGATACAGACGCCGTTTTGAACAGGGTCATGGATCAGGCGGGGGACTACGGCCTTGCCTGGGGGATCTACAATTTCTACTGCATCTTTACTCTGGGGGATACCGACCGGTCCTTTACCTACGAAAAGGACGGGCAGCGGGACATCTCCGGCTCCGGCTTTGAGTGTCCGGGATACCGGGTGGACGAGCAGTATGAGGATTATGCCGAGGGCGACCCGGACTTTCAGCCGGAGGAATTCCCAAGACAGCTGGCGCAGCGGATCGGCGGCATCACAGAGGAGCAGGTATACCGCGCCATCCTGGAGCAGGCGGCGGATTATCAGAGCAAGGGCTACACCATTGTGGACCAGGAGAGGATCCGCAGGGAGGAGCAGAAAAAGACGCTGAAGAAGGTTCCCTTCGACCGGGTCTCCGCAGTGCAGATCTCCGGCAAAACCTTTGTTCTGACGGGGGAATTTGAGCATCTCCATGACGACCGGGAGGCCATCAAAGGAAAGATTCAGGAGAAGGGCGGCCGCTGCACCCAGGCTATCAGCGGCAAGACCAACTACCTGGTGATCGGCGGCCTGGGCGGCTTTGGCGAGCGGAAGCTGGAGCAGGTCAAGGAGCAGAGAGCCAAGGGCAAGCAGATTGAGATCATTCGGGAGGAGGACCTCTTCGCCGCGCTGGAGGGCAGAGCGGCGGGCGGCACGGTTTCCCAGAGCTCCGGCAAGCCTGCGAAGAAGTCCGCCCAGCCGACCAAGTCCGCCCAGGTTCGGGAGGAGAAGGCCCAGACAAAGGCTGCTGATCAGGCTCAGCAGGAGGAACGGGCCCGGCAGAAGGCTGCCGAGCAGGCCAAACAGGAGGAGCAGGCCCGGAAAAAAGCTGCCGAGCAGGCCAAGCGGAAGGAGCGGGCCGCCCGAAAGGCGGCGGAGGAAAAAGCGCGGCTGGAGAAGGAGCAGGCAGAAAGAGAAGCCGCCGAGCGGGCTCGGCAGGAGGAACTGCGTGTCCGGAGAGCGAAGCTGGTGCGAAAGTGCATCACCATTGCAGCTCTGGTGCTGGCGGCCCTCTGCGCTTTGTTCGGTGTCAAGAGCTACATAGACAACGCCCCCTATCGGGAGCTGGCCGCCGACATTGACCAGGGAACCTTCCACTATAGCAGCTATATTGGGCAGCCGGGACGCATGTATTTCCTCTGGTATGACAATTCCCTCAAGGTGATCGCCGGCAAGCTCACCGACTTCCACAGGGAGGACGATATTCAGGCTGCTGTGGCGCTGATCGGCAGTCTGCCTCCCGACGAGAGCATTCTGGACTATTACATCGACGGCACGGGAATCTATATGACCGATTCCTTCCGGAACTGGTTCGCGGAGCGGGTCACGGAGGAGGGAACGGTGCTGTCCGCCGGGGAGAGCACCGGAGAGAAGGAGGATCTGGTCATGAACCTCTATCAAATGGGGGATTTCCAGGTCAAGATCATCTACGAACGGTCCCAGGAGGACAGCGGACAGCCGCGGCAGGCTCTGGTGTGCGGCCCGAGGGCGGAGGACGACTGGGTTACGCTGGGCGCCGGACGGTCCAGCCGGTACTACGGGGAGCAGTACGGAATTAAATGAGCAAGAGAAAACGGTTGAATCATCAAAGAGCGGAGTCGTCTTCCCAGCGGCGGAAGCCATTGAAAATAAAGGGCAAGGCCCTGGAACCGTTGCGGTTTCAGGGCCTTGTCTATGGTGGAGGTGAGGGGAGTCGAACCCCTGTCCGAAAACAATTTCACGGAACTTTCTCCGGGCGCAGACGGTTATTTCGGGCGGCGTGACCGCCCTGTTCCCCTCCGCACAGGCAAGCCGTCACGCCTGCGCGTCAGGTGAGAGTCATGATGCATGGGCGGGTCAACTCTTTCCCGCCTCACGGACGCCACATCAACGACGCCTTAGCCGGTCTGTGGCCCTCCCGGCTGAAGACGGCCGCCTTTACTTAGGCAGCAACAGCAACAGTGTTGTTGTTCTTTAATTTATAAGTTGCCCATTTTAAGGATGTTAGGCGCATCCGCCCGCTTATCCCGCTTCCTCATCCCCGTCGAAACCGGTACACCCCCAGGTGTGGCGGACCGGCAGACCGGTCCGCGTGAGAAAACGTGGAAAATACTTCGTTTACTTCTTCTCCGGAGCAGGGTACTCCTCGCCCAGGGTGTCCACCCGGATGCTCTGGATCACCACCGGGGTCCGGGGCTTATCCCGCATGTCTGTGGGCACCTCGCTGATGGCGATGGCGGCCTCCGCGTTCTCCGTGATCTTGCCGAAGGCAGCGTACTGCCCGTCCAGATGAGGGGCGGCGTCCACCATGATGAAAAACTGGCTGCCGGCGCTGTCGGGATGCATGGCCCGGGCCATGGACAGTACGCCGGTGGTGTGCTTCAGGTCGTTCTTCTCAAAGCCGTTGCCGGAGAACTCCCCCCGGATGGAGTAGCCGGGGTTGCCCATGCCGTTGCCGTTGGGGCAGCCGCCCTGGATCATAAACCCGGGAATCACCCGATGGAAGATGAGACCGTCATAAAAGCCGCTGTTGGCCAGCGAAATGAAGTTATTCACCGTGTTGGGGGCCTTTTCCGGATACAACTCGCCGGTCATCACCTGGCCGTTCTCCATGGTAATGGTCACAATAGGATTGCTCATATGGATTCTCCTCTATCTTTTCACAATTTACCAGCGGTTCTTCATGGTGCGGTCAATTTCCCGCTTGGCGTCCCGCTTTGCGGCGGATTCCCGCTTGTCGTAGTTCTTCTTACCCTTGCAGAGCCCTACCTCGATCTTCACCTTGGAATTCTTGAAGTAGACGCTGAGGGGCACCAGGGCCATGCCGTCCTGCTGGACGTAGGCCTGGAGGCGGTTGATCTCCCGCTTGTGCATCAACAGCCGCCGGGGCCGCACCGGGTCCTTGTTGAAGATGTTCCCGTGTTCGTAGGGGCTGATGTGCATGCCGTGGATGTAGATCTCGCCGTTTTTGGCGATGCAGTAGGAATCCTTCAGATTCAGCGTACCGGCCCGGATGGATTTCACCTCCGTGCCGAACAGCTCGATGCCAGCCTCGTACCGGTCCTCCACGAAGTAGTCGTGATAGGCCTTCCGGTTCTGGGCGGCAATCTTGATCCCGGACTTCTCCATGGAAACACCTCCCTCCGGGCCGACTCTGGAGACACATTATAGCATACCCATTTCATTCTGACAAGTAAACAAATTGCGAACACGGAACTTTCCCCGGACGCCGCCTTGACAGTACAGTGAAATTTCGATATGTTTAAAGTGGAAGGACCCGCTAAGAAAACGCCTGTGGAAAGAAAGGAGAGATCCATGAAAAAGTTTGTCATGAAGCCCTCTGCACGCCAGGAGATCCCGGTGAACCCGGTGTGGAAGCTGCTGCGGACCCTGGCGATCCTGATCTATGTGGTCGGATTCTGTTACGGCGCCATGTGGCTCAGCCAGCACGGCACATGGGATGGCGCGGTCTCGGCGTGGTTCAGCGCCTTCCTCCTGGGGTCCGTGGTCCTGGGGCTGGCGGAGATCGTCCGGCTCCTCCACCGGATCTGCTGCCGGGAGTACGAGGGCGCCTGGCAGGAGGTGCCGGAGGTTCCGGAGGCGGAGGACGAGAACATCGATTCAATCGATTCATAAGATTTTACAAGAAGAAGCCCCAATCCCGCCGCCTATTTTCCGGGAAAGGTGTTGTACGGCGGGGAAAGAAGTGGTACAATACCCATAACTGCGGATTTTCCGCAGATTATGACCAATGGAGTGAATACCGATGGCGAAAGTCGTTACGAAAGATATGATCCCGGCCTACGAGGCCTTTGTCCAGAGCCACCCCAAGGGCCACTTCTGCCAGAGCGTCCTCTGGGCCAAGCAGAAGCCCATGTGGAAGTGGGAGGCGGTGGTGTCCACCGACGAGGCGGGGGCCATCAAGGGCTCCCTGGCCATGCTGATCCGGAAGGTACCCGGCATCCCCTACACCCTCATGTATATCTGCCGGGGCCCGGTGTGCGATCTGGACGACAAGGAGACCCTGACGGACCTCATCAGCGGGGCCAGGGAGATGGCCAAGCGCTACAAGAGCTATGAGATCAAGATCGACCCGGACGTGCCCTCCTCCAATACGGAGTTTACCAAGATGATGACGGATCTGGGCTTCGTCATCACCGGCGGCGGCAAGAACTTTGAGGCCATCCAGCCCAAGTACGTGTTCCGTCTGAACATCGAGGGGAAGACCGAGGAGGAGATCATGGCCGCCTTCCACCAGAAGACCCGCTATAACCTCCGGCTGGCCGTGAAGAAGGGCGTGGAGGTACGCCTCTGCGGCAAGGAGGCGGTGGAGGACTTCACCCGGATCATGGAGGTTACCGGCGCCCGGGACGGCTTCGTCACCCGCCAGGCCAGCTACTTTGCCAACATGCTGGACAACCTGGGGGAGCACTGCCGGTTGTACATGGCCTACCACGAGGGGCGGCCCATCGCCGGCACCCTGGCCATCTGGTACGGCGACAAGGTGTGGTACCTCTACGGGGCCTCCTCCAACGAGGACCGGAACCTGATGCCCAACTACCTCCTCCAGTGGAACATGATCCAGTGGGCGGTGGAGAAGGGCTGCCGGATCTATGATTTCCGGGGCGTATCCGGGGACCTGACCCCGGAGAACCCCCTCTACGGCCTTTATAAGTTCAAGAAGGGCTTCGGCGGGGAGTTTACGGAGTTCGTAGGGGAGATGGACATGATTCTGAAGCCCGGCGTGGCCTTTGCCGTCAAGCACGGCACCAAGCTCATGAAGCGGATGCGGAAGAATCTCTATATGATCAAGAACCGGAACAAGAAATAAGGAACGATGAAGGCATACATTGTAGAGAGAGAGGCGGTGGCCCACAACATCGCCCAGCTCCAGAAGTGGGCGGGGGAGACCCCGGTGTGGGCGGTGCTGAAGGGGGACGGCTACGGTCTGGGAGCCGGTCCCATGGCGGCGCTGTGCTGGGAGAGCGGTATCCGCCGCTTCGCCGTCACCGAACCCGCGGAGGCCCGGGCCATCCGGGAGAGCGTGGGGGAGGAGGGGGAGATCCTCATGCTCCGCGCTACCACCGACCGGGTGGAGCTGCACGCATTGATGGACCTCCATGTGATCCTCACCTTAGGCTCCCGGGAGGACGCCCGGGTGTTGGCGGAACTGGACCGGCCCTGCCGGGTCCATGTGAAGGTGGACACGGGCATGGGGCGCTACGGCTTCCTGCCTACAGGAGGGGAGGCTCTCCGGGAGGCCCTGGCGGCAGCGCCCAAGGTGACCGTGGCGGGGGTGTACACCCACTTCCACTCCGCCTTTCTGGAGGAGTCCATCACCCGGCGGCAGTTTAACCAGTTTGTTCACTTCTGCGACGCTTTGGAGGCGGCGGGCCTTGCCCTGGGGGAGCGCCACTGCTGCAACACCTCCGCCTTCCTCCGCTTCCAGGATATGCATCTGAATGGCGTCCGCATTGGCTCCGGCCTTCTGGGCCGTGTGGCGGTGCCCAACACCCTGGGGCTTCGCCGGGTGGGCTGGGCCGAGGCGGAGATCGAGGAGCTGCGGACCCTGCCAAAGGGCCATACCGTGGGCTACGGAGCAGCCACAACCCTCAAGCGGGAGACCCGCTGCGCCGTGGTGCCGGTGGGGTACTACCACGGCTTCACCCTCCAGCGGGGGACCGACGTGTGGCGGGCCAAGGACTGCATCCGGGGCGTTCTCCACAACCTGAAGCTGCTGCTGCGGCCCGAGCATCTCACTGTCCTGGTGGGGGACCACAGGGCCCGGACCCTGGGCCATGTGGGGATGCTCCACACCTGCGTGGACGTGACGGACCTCAACTGTCAGGTGGGGGACCTGGTGCGGCTGGAGATCAACCCCCTTCAGCTGAAAGGGCTCCCGGTGGAATACCGGTAACGCGAAAACCGGGAAGGGCGGTTTTCGGGACCTGCCCGGATAGCCGGATTTTTTCAGAGGAGGGAGGCTGTGGTGTACCGCAGCCTCCCTCCTCCGTTTGTCCGGCGGCGGGGCGGGAGACCGGCGCGCTCCTCTGGCGCAATCCCGCTTTTTACGATAGAATGAGCCCATGAATTTCACCTGTTCAGCGCCGGAGCTGCGGCAGAGAGAGGCAATGACGGAGAGGAGAAGGGGACATGCTGGAAACCACAAGCAAATTATTTCAAAAACTGCGCGACCGGGAAAGCGGCAGGGCGCTTTTGCGTCGGGAACAGGAGGCGCCCACCTGCGCCCAGGTGCTGCGGGAGCTGCTGGAGAGGGCGGGATTTTCGGCTTCAGATTGGATGGCCGCCGCCGACGTCAGCAAGTCCTACGGCTATCAGATCCTGCGGGGGGATCGGATGCCGGGACGGGATATCCTGCTGCGCACAGCTCTGGCACTGCGTCTGCCGCTGGAGGAGACCCAGCGGCTGCTGGCGGTGGGGGGCTGCGGAGCCCTTTACCCAAAGGTGCGCCGGGACGCGGCGGTGATTTTTGCCCTGAATCAGAATATGGCGCTGCTGGAGGCGGAGGAACTGCTGGCCTCTCTGCCGGAGCGGAGTCTCTATGCCGGGGAGGGATGAGATGGAGGCGCGGGAACAGTTTTTGCTGGAGTATCAGGCACAGGTATTGGACCAGCTGGTGCTGCCCCCCGGACTGCAGGACCAGTATTGCCCACAGGCCTGCTTGAAAGACGGGGAGCGGCAGGTATACCTGGTTCGAGACCAGGCCGGTTGGCCAGCGGTGTTGAAATTCCAGCCGGCGGGGCGGGAAGATGCCTTGCGGCAGGAATATGATCTGCTGCGGGGGCTGCACCACCCCCAGCTTCCCCGTCCTCTGGCCTATCTGGAGTGGGAAGGGACGGAGTATTTGGTCCGGGAGTATGTGGAAGGCGTCAGCCTCTATGAGCAGGCGGAGGCCAGGCGGTTTTCTCCGGCCCAGGCCCGGGGGGCGGCGTTGTCCCTGTGCCGGGTGCTGCGCTATCTGCATAGCCGGAATCCTCCCATAATCTGCCGGGACGTCAAGCCGCAGAATGTGGTGATGGACGCCGGGGGACAGTGCCACCTCATTGACCTGGGGGCCGCCCGCCGCTACCGGCCGGAGCAGCAGGGGGACACGGTGTTTCTGGGTACCCGGGTCACCGCGCCGCCGGAGCAGTTCGGCTACCGGCAGACAGACCAGCGCTCCGACGTGTATAGCCTGGGAGTGCTGCTGCGGTTTCTGTGCTCCGGCAGTTTTGTACCCCTGCCGGGGGGAGCGGAGGGGGGATATCTGGGCCGGGTGATCCGGCGGTGCACCGCTTTTGCCCCCGAAAACCGCTACCCCTCGGTTCGGGCAGTGTACCGGGCGCTGAAATATCCGTGGCTGCGCCGGGCTGCCGGGGCTCTTGCGGGGGCGGTGTGCGCAGTTCTCCTTGTTTTTCTCCTGTGGTCCCCAGCCGGAGAGGCCCGGCCCCAGTCCACCCTGCTGGAGGAGGCCATCCGCCTGGAGCTGGGGCTGGAGGAGGGTGCGGAAATTCCTGCGGAGCGGCTGGGCGAGGTGGAGCAGCTGCTGGTGTGCAGGCAGACGCTGGTGGGCACCATGGGGGAGCACGAGGAGCTGACAGGCTCCGCCCACGACCGCTACGTTGTAAGGACCGTCCATGGGGACATCAGCGACAGGGATATGGAGCTTCTGGCCCAATGCGAAAATCTGCGGGTGCTGATTCTGGATTACCAGCAGATTTCCGATCAGATGGTCACCGTGACGGTTGACCCCGCCAGCACCCGCAACGGGGCCAATGATTTGCGCAGCAATATTTATTTTGACAACTGCGTCTTTAACGAAGGCCTTACCATTGTGGGGGACTACCACGCCGTGATCAGTCTGGGGGCGGGTTGTACCTTTGGCGCCGGTTCCGTGGTGTCCTGCCGGGAGGCCACGCCCGGCGCGACCAGGGATGTCGTGCTGGAGGACAACGTCGTCAAGGTGTTTCTCGCCTGTGAGGGAGTCGCTGTGGAGGCGGACTCCGCTATCGGCATATGGAGCGACGGCCCGGACATTGTTCTGAACGGAACGGCTTACAACAAGGAGGAGCTTACGCCGGACACGGATTTCCTGGGGGTGTATGGTCTCTATGAGAATGGTACGATGACGGCGATCAAGCTGGGCATCAACGAGGACGACAGCGTCGTATTTTTGGACTGATCGGGTAATTGCGCCGCAGGCCCTCTCCCCGCTATGAAAGGGAGAGGGCCTGCGTTTTTCTGTGGAATACCGGCTTGTGCGTTCTCTGCAGAGGCGCAAACAAAAAAGGACGCTCCTCCGATTCGGAGGAGCGCCGGCGGGAAGTTGATTCAGTTTTTCCGCAGAGCTTCCAGCAGCTCCGCCATGGTCCGGCGGAGGAGGGGGTGGCGCTTCCAGGGGGCAATCTGAGCCATGGGGATGAGGACGAAATCCCGGAGGGCCATCTCCCGGTGAGGGATGTGGAGGTCCGGGCTGTCCAGCACCACATCGTCATAGAGCAAAATATCCAGGTCCAGCGTCCGGGGGCCCCAGTGGATCAGACGCTCCCGGCCCGCCGCCGCTTCGATCTCATGGAGGCGGTGTAAGAGCTCCTCCGGGGGGAGGAGCGTCTTGAGCTCCAACGCGCCGTTTAAAAAGTCGTCCTGCTCCACGCCGCCGTAGGGGGCGGTGATGAGGTAGTCGGACACCCGGATCACCCGGCAATCGGACCGTTCCCCCAGCTGCCGGACGGCCCCGTCCAGATAGGCCCGCTTGTCTCCCAGATTGGACCCCAGGGCGATGTAGGCGGTGTGCCAGCCCCGGGTGATGGCGACGGACACCGTCTCCAGCGGCAGGCCGATGGGGGCCCAGGGTTTCTGAACCTCCACATCCACCTGCTCCATGAGAGGATACTCCAGCAGCAGGGCCTCCGCCAGCCGCTCCGCCACCGTCTCCAGCAGCTTCCAGGTGTGCTCCTGGACAAACCGCTGGACAAAGTGGCTCACTTCTCCGTAGTGGATGGAGGCGGTGAGCTCGTCGTTTTGTCCCGCCCTCCGGGTGTTGAGATGCATGGTAATGGTAAACACAAACTTCTGCCCCAGGGCGTTCTCCTCGGGAAACACCCCGTGGTTGGCAAAAACTTCCAGATTACGAATGGTGATCCGATCCATGGCGTACTCCTACTGTCTAACGGCCCAAAATGGCCTCTGTCATCTGAACGGCCCGCCGGTTCTCCTTCACGTCGTGGACCCGGACGAAGGCACAGCCCTTCAGCACCGCCAGCACCGTGGTGGCCAGGGTTCCCTCCAGCCGCTCCGTGGCGGGGAGGTCCAGGGTGAGGCCGATCACCGACTTTCGGGAGGCCCCCAGCAGCACCGGCAGCCCCAGCCGCCGGAACTCCTCCAGGCGGCGGAGGACCTCCAAATTCATCTCGTAGGTCTTGCCGAAGCCCACGCCGGGGTCTACTAAGATCCTGTCCTTCGGAATCCCGGCCTCCAGGGCCAGGTCCACGGAACCTTGCAGGTCCGCCAGCATGTCCTCCAGCAGGTCCCTGTACACCGCCTCATGGCGGTTGTGCATGAGGCAGCAGGCGGCGTTGTACCGGGCTGTTACTGTTGCCATCTCCGGGTCGTGGCGAAAGCCCCAGATATCGTTGACCAGATCCGCGCCGGCCTGCAGAGCGGCCTCGGCCACGGAGGATTTGTAGGTGTCGATGGACACCGGCACGTCGAAGCGGGCCTTCACCGCCTCCACCGCCGGAGCGATCCGGTCGATTTCCTCCCGGTCGGAAATAGGGGTGTGGCCGGGGCGGGTGGACTCCCCGCCGATATCGATGACGTCCGCCCCCTCCGAAACCATCTCCTCCGCGCGGCGGAGGGCGGCGTCCAGGCGGTTGAATTGTCCGCCGTCGGAAAAGGAGTCCGGGGTCACGTTCAAAATGCCCATGAAGTAGGTTTTGCGTTCGATGTCAAAGGTGCGGTTTCCGATATTCATAGGGGATTTCCTCAATTGGTCAGTAGATGATCTGTAGGTTCTTCTTGTCCTCCGGCCAGTTGCAGTCCGGCTCCGCCTCACAGGCGAAGCAGGGGCGGGACTGCTTGTCCCCCCGGTAGAGGTAGGCCGCCAGCAGGTCCGGGTTGTCCCCGGCCCGGTGGGCCAGAATGGCGGCTTGAATCCGCCCCGTCTCCTCCGGGGAGAAGCCGCAGGCGGGCAGGATTTCTTCAGCCATCCGGGCCCCGGCAACGTGGTGGGGGGTCCCCTGGGAGAGCTGTTCATACCGGCCGATGTCGTGGAGAAGGGCGGCGGCGTAAAGAAGGTCCTTGGGGATGCCGCTTTGGTCCTCTAAGTTATAGAGGTACATGAGCCGGGCCACGGACAGCAGGTGGTCCATGCCGTGGCGGCAGAAGGGCCGGTTCGCCTCCGCCGCCCAAAGCCGCCCGTACTCCCCCGAGAAGAGGGGGTGGCGGCGGATGGCTTCGACACGCTTCATATTACCGGCTCACCATCTGCAAAAAGGTCTGCTGCAGGGCGAAGTCCTGAGCGAAGACGCCCCGGACGATGGTGGTGACAGTCCTGCTGCCGGGCTTCTGGACGCCCCGCATGGTCATGCACATATGCTCTGCCTCGATCATTACCATGACCCCCTTGGGGCGGAGATGCTCCTCCAGGGCGTCGGCGATCTGGGCGGTCATGTTTTCCTGAATCTGGGGGCGGCGGGCAAAAACCTCCACGGTTCGGGCCAGCTTGCTGAGACCGGCCACCCTCCCGTCGGGGATGTAGGCCACGTGGGCCTTGCCGTAGAAGGGCAGCAGGTGGTGCTCACAGACGGAGTAGAAGGTGATGTCCTTCTCCAACACCATGTTGTTGTTGACGGCCTCAAACTGCTTGCTGAGGTGGGTCCCGGCGTCCTCATACATGCCGCCGTAGATCTGCTCGCACATTTTGGCGATCCGGTCGGGGGTTTCCAAAAGGCCCTCCCGGTTGATATCCTCGCCGATGCCCTCCAGCAGCAGCCGGACGCCCGCCTTGATTTTTTCGTGATCCATCATGGCCCTGATCCTCCTTCTTGTATTTCGGGATGCCGGGCAGGGGATCCTGCGCGTAAAAAACACCCCGATGTGAATGAGCGGATGGAATCAACAATACTCCGCACGGCATGGCGCCGTACAGATCCCCTTCACAATCGAGATGCAAAACGAGACATCTGTATGTTGCAACGGGTGCGGACTCCGCATCGTAAGACGAGCTTTTCGTTTCTGTGGCAACTCCCCATCCACGGAACACTTGACGCACAGAGTCCTATTTTGCATATTGTCTGCGGAAAATTATACCATACTCTCTCCCATGATTCAATAGAAAAAGCAGAAGGAGGGGAATTTTGTCCTCTTGCCGGGACCGGCGGAGGTTGCCCGCCGGCGAGCAAACAGGTTCTGCTCCGGCAAGGGAGCAAAAAACCCGCCCCGGGGTGGGGCGGGCGAAAGACTGCCGGTTCCGGCGGGAAGACGGTCAACGGATCGGCGGCTGACTGCTGGAGCCAAACAGGAACACCAGCGCGGCAATCAGCGCAAAGTAGATCACCGCGAAGACAATGACCACCACACAGACAATCCGCAGAGGCTTGCTCCGTTTGTTCACCACCAGCAACACCAAAGCACACAACAACAATACCCCGATTACTGCCATGGCTCCGGTGGTGAGAAACACATTCACAAGCGATAAACTTCCCAATCCAGCTGACATGACCATTCTCCTTCCTTCCGGAGCACGGCCCATTGCCGTGCTGTCCTTGTTTCTGCTGTAATTTTACTATACCATATCCCCAGAGGGATTGCAAAAAAATCCACGCAGGGTGTAACGTTTTGACTTCTGCTCACTCTTATAGATGAGGAGGTGAGAGGGCGATGGATCTGGACGAACTCTACCGCCGGCACAGCCGGACGGTGTACCGTTACCTGCTGTCCCTCACCGGGGACGGGCACCTGGCGGAGGAGCTGACCCAGGAGACCATGTTCCGAGCGGTGATGAACATGGGCTCCTTCCGGGGGGACTGCGGCGTATCGGTTTGGCTGTGCCAGATCGCCAAGCACCTCTGGTTTGAGGAGCGGCGGAAGGGACGGCGGACCGCGCCCTTGGAGGAGGCCGTCCTGGCGGATTCGGCGGAAGCGGACCCGGCAGAGGCCCTGGGGGATCGGGAGACGGCGGAGCAGCTCCTCCGGCAGCTCCACAATCTGGAGGAACCCTACAAGGAGGTATTCCTCCTCCACGCCCTGGGAGACGTGCCCCTCAAGGACGTCAGCCGTCTCTTCGGAAAAAGCGACAGCTGGGCCAGAGTGACTTACTACCGGGCCAAGGCCATGATTGCCCGGCGATGGAAGGAGGAGTACGATGGAACATCGGGAGTGTGAAATTGTGCAGGACCTGCTGCCGCTCTACCTGGACAAGGTGTGCAGCCCCGCCTCGGCGGCGCTGGTGGAGGCCCATCTGGCCGACTGCGGGGAGTGCCGGGCCCTCCGGGGGGCCATGGAGCAGAGGAATCCCGTGCCGCAAAAGAACTGGGAGGGAACGGACCTCTTTCAGACCCTCCGCCGCCGTGCCCTCGCTCTTTTCGCCGCTCTGGCGGTGATGGGGGGATGCTTTTGCCTCAACACCGGCGGGGCCTGGGAGGGGGGACCCGCCGGGGCGGGCCATTTTGCCGTTACCCTGGCGTACCTGCTTTTCTGGGGCCTCTTCACTGTTCAGGCAAGGCGGTACCGGACTCTGACGGCCATTGCCTTCTGGTTGAGTCTTCTGACCTTTGTCTCGGCAGCGGCGGGACTCTGGTGGCGGCTGACGAGCAGCGGCGGATTTTTGGCGGCGCTCCTGGCAGCCCCATCTGCCGTGCCCTTCTACGGCCTTCGGTGGCGGCTGGACTGGACGGCGATGTACGCGGTGGCGGCGGCGTTGTCCCTTGGGTGGCTTTTCTATGCCGGACGGCAGAGGCGGAAGCTCCGGAATCAACCGGAGGGCCGGTAGGGGGGACGACGGTCCTGCTGCCGGATTACGCCTCCAGTACCCGAGCAGATCTGTCTTTCCCCATTCCATGACGGAGACGAAGTCCCCCCTGATGCAGCTGCATCAGGGGGGACTGGTCATAGAATGGGGAAACAAACGGAGCGGAGACGCCGTCTGCTTCAGGTCAAATGCCGGTACAGGGGGTACTTGGCCGTCAGCTCCTTGACGGCTGCCTTTACTCCGTCACGATAGGCGTTGGGGTTTTCGGCCATCCGGGCAATACACTCTGCCACCCGGTCCATGTCCTCCGGACGCATGCCCCGGGCGGATACCGCCGCGGTGCCCAGCCGCACGCCGCTGGTCACGTTGGGGGACTGGGGGTCGTTGGGGATGGCGTTCTTGTTGCAGGTGATCCAGGCGCTGTCCAGCGCCTCCTCCATCTCCTTGCCGGTGAGGCCCTTGCTGCGCAGGTCCACCAGCATCAGGTGATTGTCCGTGCCGCCGGACACCAGGTCGAAGCCCCGGTCCATAAGACCCTTGGCCAGAGCCTTGGCGTTGTCTACGATGAGCTGCTGGTAATCCTTGAACCCCGGGTCCAGCACCTCCTTGAAGGCCACCGCCTTGGCGGCGATGGCGTGGACCAGCGGTCCGCCCTGCATGCCGGGGAACACCGCCTTGTTCAGCTTGTGCTCCTTGGCAAACTCCGCGCTGGAGAGAATCAGGCCGCCCCGGGGGCCTCGAAGGGTCTTGTGGGTGGTGGAGGTGGTGACGTGGGCGTAAGGCACCGGACTCTGATGGAGCCCCGCTGCCACCAGACCCGCAATGTGGGCCATGTCCGCCATCAGGTAGGCCCCGCATTTGTCGGCAATCTCCCGAAAGCGCTTGAAATCAATGGCACGGGGATAGGCGCTGGCGCCGCAGATGATGAGCCGGGGTTTGTGCTCCATGGCCAGCCGCTCCACCTGCTCATAGTCGATAAAGCCGTCCTCTCCTACGCCGTAGGGGACGATGTTGAAGAAGATCCCAGAGAAATTCACGGGGCTGCCGTGGCTGAGGTGGCCGCCGTGGGCCAGATTCATGCCCAGGATCGTGTCCCCGGGCTGGCACAACGCCATTTCCACCGCCACGTTGGCCTGAGTGCCGCTATGGGGTTGTACATTGGCGTAGGTGCAGCCGAAAATCTGCTTGGCCCGCTCAATGGCAATGGTCTCGATGACGTCCACGTATTCGCAGCCGCCGTAATACCGCCGTCCGGGGTAACCCTCGGCATATTTGTTGGTCAGCGGAGTGCCCATGGCGGACATCACGGGAATACTGGCAAAATTTTCAGAGGCGATCAGCTCCAGCCGGTCCTCCTGGCGGTCGATCTCTGCCTGGATGGCGTTGGCCACCTCGGGGTCCACCGCGTGGACCACGTCAATGGGATACATACGACTTATCTCCTTCACAGTTTTCCTTGGGTCTGTCCAAGGTAGTCTCCCCTCTTATACCACATCAATACAGGAAAAGCACTTTCTACTTTCACGATTTTTACAGGGCTTTCTCTGCATTTTCTCCACTTTTTGCACAAATTCTACAGTTTCTGCGCACATCGCCACCACTTTCTGTCCGTTACACAAGTACAAACGTTTTCCAAAAGAATTACGAGTTTGCTGCTGCCAGCGACAAAACCTTCCCTTTTGTCCCCCGTATAAAGCCGGAAGAGGCCGGAAATACTTTGCCTATGACAAAAGCGGGGGAGTGGTTTGATGCAGGGGAAAGTGGAGATCTGCGGGGTGAACACCGCCAAGCTGAAGGTGCTCACCAACGAGGAGACCATCGACCTTCTGCGGCGGAGCAAGGGCGGAGATATGGCGGCCCGGGAGAAGCTGATCCGGGGCAACCTCCGCTTGGTGCTCTCGGTGATTCAGAAATTCTTAGGCAGGGGAGAGAATCCGGACGATCTCTTCCAGGTGGGCTGCGTAGGACTGATCAAGGCCATCGACGGCTTTGACCTCAATCAGCCGGTGCGGTTTTCCACCTACGGGGTGCCCATGATTGTAGGCGAGATCCGCCGGTATCTCCGGGATAACAGCAGTATCCGGGTCAGCCGCAGCATGCGGGACACGGCCTACAAGGTGATGCAGGTCCGGGAGAAGCTGATGGCAGAGACCCAGCGGGAGCCTACGGTGGAGCAGATTGCCAAGGCGCTGGACCTGCCCCGGGAGGAGGTGGTGTTCGCCATGGACGCCATCGTGGAGCCGGTGAGTCTTTACGATCCCATCTATGACCAGGGCGGCGACGCCCTGTGCGTCATGGATCAGGTAAAGGATACCCGGAACACGGATGAGAGCTGGCTGGAGCATCTGGCCTTGAAGGACGCCGTGGACCGGCTGGGGGAGCGGGAGCGCCGGATTCTGGCTCTCCGCTTTTATGAGGGGAAGACCCAGATGGAGGTCTCCAACGAAGTCGGCATCAGCCAGGCGCAGGTGAGCCGGTTAGAGAAGAACGCCCTCAACGCTATCCGGAAGCATCTATAGAGACGCGCCGCGAGTGCGGCGT
>CALXDC010000020.1 GCA_944386975.1 uncultured Oscillospiraceae bacterium
CTGGGCGCCACTATGCACATGGACGGCTCCTGCTTCTCCTGCATCCTGAAGATCATGTTCCTCTTCGGCGTGTTCGGTAAGCCCATCAACGGATTCGGCGATCTGGCGCTGATGGTGGTGGTGGCCGTGCTGTCCTCCGTGGGCATGAGCGGCGTCCCCGGCGGCGGCTATATCGGCGAGTTCATCATGTGCTCCATCTTCTTCCCCGACCAGCTGGAGGTGGCCTACGGCATCGCCATTACCATCGGCAACCTGGTGGACCCCCCGGCTACCATGATCAACTCCGCCGGCGACTACGTCGTCAGCTATGTGGTCTCCCGGTTCGTGGACGGCAAGGACTGGCTCCAGAAGGCCATCGCCGAGGGCCGTGTCCAGGGCGTCTCCAAGAAGTAAGCCTCTTCTCCCCGCGCGCAGACGGCTCCCCCGCAGGAGGGTTTCTCCTGCGGGGGTTTTTCTCTCTCGTGGGGCCCTCCCTCCCATCAATGCAATTTTTTCTGTCCCCGTTGGGATATTTCCTCCCTCTCCAGGGTCTTATAGGTGAAAGGCCTTTCAAGGAACACAGAAGGAGATCACTATGACAGATCAGGAATTCGCCGCCTGCGCCGGGCAGTATCTGGACATGGTCTACCGCATTGCCCTCAACTACTTCGGCCCCCGCCGCCAGGACGCGGAGGACGCCGCCCAGAACGCCATGCTGCGGCTATGCCGGACGGACGCCCCCTTCGAGGGGGAGGAGCACCTGCGCCGCTGGCTGGTGCGGGTGACCCTCAATGAGTGCAGGCGCCTTGGCGCCTCCCCCTGGCGGCGGCGGACGGTACCCCTGGAGTCCTGCCCCGAGCCGGTTTTTCCCGACCCCGGGCAGCAGAGCCTCTTCCGGGAGGTGATGGCCCTGCCGGGAAAATACCGGGTGCCCCTGTACCTCTACTACTACGAGGGGTACTCCGTGGAGGAGGTGGGGCGGCTGATGGATCTGAAGCCCTCCACGGTACAGACCCGGCTGGCCCGAGGGCGGGAGCGATTGAAGAAGATTCTGACAGAGGAGGAATGACCGATGCAGGAAACATACCGGAAACTCTTTGACCAGGTCCATGCCTCCCAGCGGCTGCAAAAGGAGGTAGCGCAGATGAGAGAACAGAGAAACGACGCCCCCCGCCGCCGGATCGCCCCCGGCGCGCTGCTGGCGGCGATCCTGGTG
This sequence comes from uncultured Oscillospiraceae bacterium, assembly GCA_944386975.1. GTDB lineage: Bacteria > Bacillota > Clostridia > Oscillospirales > Oscillospiraceae > CAJFPI01. The sequence goes on from CALXDC010000020.1 coordinate 1,196, forward strand.
GTGCTGGTGCTGGCGGGCACCACCCTGGCCGCCGCCGGCGGGAGCCTTGGCGACTGGTTTACGCAGAAGTGGGGCGAGGAGACCGGCGGCAGCATGACCCAGCAGCAGGCCCAGGTGATCGACAGCCTCACCCAGAAGGTGGGAGAGAGCCGGACCTCCGGCGACGTCACCGTCACCGTGGACAGCCTCACCGTAGGCGGCGACGCCCTCTGGGCGCTGCTGGATGTGGAGGGACTCCGCTTTGACAGGAGTAAGAAATACTCCTTTGATCGGATCGGCGTGGAGATTCTGCCGGACCCCAGTGAAGGGGCAGTCGGCGGCGCGGGCTGCAGCCTGGGCAGCATCGGCGTGACGGAGAGCGGCGCGGTGCGGATGCTGCTGGAGTTCACCGGCGTATTTTCCACCGGCAACCAGATCAACAGCGGCGGCTATGCCCTGGAGCTGCGGCTCCACGATCTGGTCCGCTGCCGCCAGGGCGGAGAGGACGAGGTCATCGCCCAGGGGGAGTGGAGCTTCTCCATCCCCCTGACGGTGGATAGCCTGTCCCCGGTGATCTCCATCGAGAGCGCCCTGGTGAAGGGGGAGATGCTCCAGGAGGGGGCGGACGGCGCGCTGGAGAAAGTCACCCAGGAAGTCGAGCTGCGGGATATCACTTTCACCGCCACCGGCGTCTCCTTCTACACTGAGGAGAGCAGTGAGCTCCTGGATGTGGCGGCCATTTTCGCAGACGGTACGGAGGTGGCCTCCAACGGCGGCGGCGGCAGCCGCATGGAGGACGGCAGCTGGTACGGCTCCTGCCAGTGGCCGGTGCCCATCGATGTGGAGACTGTGACCGCCCTGCGGATCGGAGAGACGGAGATCCCCATTCCCTGAGAGAAACGGAGTTGACAATTGCCCTATCCTGTGCTATGATGCCCTCACCATAGAAGAGAACCCCCTCCCCGGTCGCCGGATCGGGGAGGGGACGCACCCGAACCCCACGCCGCAGGCCTTTGAAAGTGTGGGAGTCCGGGTGCTTTTTTGTAGAAGGAGGTCATGACCATGAGAGGGCTCAGGGGGCAGTTCGTCCGGTATGTGTCCCTGAATATGCTGGGGATGGCAGGGCTGTCCTGCTACATCCTGGCGGACACGTTCTTTATCGCCAAGGGCATGGGGGGCGACGGCCTCACCGCGTTGAATCTGGTACTGCCGGTGTACAGCGTCATCAACGGCCTGGGGCTCATGATCGGCATGGGCGGCGGCACCCGCTACGCCATCTCCAGAAAAGGAAGCGTCTTTCCCTCCGCCCTGGCCCTGGCGGCCATTCCGGCGGTGCTCTTCCCCCTGCTGGGCCTGTTTGGGAGCCGTCCCCTGGCGGCCCTTTTAGGGGCGGAAGGGGCGGTGCTGGATATGGCGGCGGAGTATCTCCGGGTGCTTCTCCTCTTCACCCCCATGTTCCTCCTTAACAATATTTTGGTCTGCTTCGTCCGAAACGACGGGGAGCCGAGGCTCTCCATGGCGGCCATGGCGGTGGGGAGCCTTTCCAATATTGTGCTGGACTACGTCTACATCTTTCCCTGCGGTATGGGCATGTTCGGCGCGGCCCTGGCCACCGGCACCGCCCCGGTAGTGGGAACCCTGCTCCTGACCCCCTATCTCCGGGGGAGGACCTGCGGCTTCTCCCTTCGGAAAGGCCGGGCGCGGCCCGCCGCCTGGGGAGACATGGCCCTTTTAGGGATGCCCTCCCTCATTGGGGAGCTGTCCTCCGGGACGGTGATTCTGGTATTCAACAGCCTTCTCCTGGGTCTCGGGGGCAACACCGCCGTGGCGGCCTACGGCGTGGTGGCCAACTGCGCATTGGTGATCACCGCCCTCTTCACCGGGGTGGCCCAGGGCGTCCAACCCCTCATCAGCGAGGCCTGGGGCGGCGGGCGGCCCGGGGAGGCCGCCCGGCTCATCCGGTGGGGGAGCCTCCTCACCGTGGCGCTGGCGGTGCTGGTGTACCTGCTGGCGGCGGTGTGGCAGACCGGCCCCCTGGTGGCCCTCTTCAACGAACAGGGGGACCCGGTGCTGGCGGCCCTGGCGGAGGAGGGAATTCGCCTCTACTTTCTGGCCTTCTTCTTCCAGGGGGTGAACATCGTGGCCGCTACCGGCTTCAGCGCCATGGAGCAGGGACGGCGGGGCTTTCTGGTCTCTCTCCTCCGGGGTCTGGTGCTGGTGATCCCCGGGGCGGTCCTCATGGCGGAGCTGTGGGGGATTACCGGGGTGTGGCTGGCCTCCGCCGCAGCGGAGGGTCTTACCCTGGTCCCCACCCTCCGGTGGCTTTTTGGGGAAAAGAAGAGAAAAAAGAGCGGAAACTTGGAGGAAACCCCTTGACTGTCAACCTGCTTCACCCTTTATAATGGCCGTAGAAACGCGAGAGGGGGACCGTTTTATGAACATTCAGGAGGTGGAGAACCGAACCCGGCTGAGCCGGGCCAACATCCGCTTCTATGAGAAGGAGGGGCTCATCGCCCCGGAGCGGAGGAGCAATGGCTACCGCAACTATACCCAGGCGGAGGTGGACGCTCTGCTGCGCATCCGGCTCCTCCGGGAGCTGGGCTTTTCCCTTCAGACGGTGGGCCAAATTCAACGGGGAGAGCTGGACTTCCAGGAGATGCTGGAGCGGCGCATCCGGGAGACGGAGCAGGAGGAGCGGCGGCTCCAGTCCACCCGTGCGGTATGCGCCGCCATGCGGGAGGCGGGGGCGGAGTACGCCACCCTCAACGCCCAGATCTACCTCAACCAGTTTTACCGGGGCCTCACCGACCCGCCCCGGCGGCCCAGCCCCCTGGCGACGGATGTAGTCCCCCCGGACCCCCACCCCTGGCGGCGGTGGATGGCCCGGAGCCTGGACGGCATGCTGCTGAGCGTCCTGTTTGTTTTCGTCTGGTGTATCCCGCTGCACCACTTCCTCCAGGGGGTCAGCAACCTGGGGTCCACAGTGATGGGCGTGATTTTGATGCTGGCCCTGGAGCCGGTGCTGCTGCACTTCTTCGGTGCCACCCCGGGGAAATGGCTCATGGGCATCTCCATTCGCAATGAGGACGGGGAGAAGCCCTCCTGGCCTCAGGCCTGGCTGCGGACCTGGGGGGTGCTGCGGTGGGGCCACGGCTTCTACATCCCCATCTACAACCTCTACCGGGGCTACCGGTGCTACAAGGCGGAGATGGACGGCGCGGTCCAGGAGTGGGACCGGGAGGCGGAGACCACCCTCTGCTTCCGGGACGTCCGCCTGTGGCGGCCCTGGGCCGTGGCGGGGAGCTATGCCCTTCTCTTTGGCTGCATGTTGCTCATCGGTCTGGCCTCCCTGCTGCCTCCCAACCGGGGGGACCTGACGGTGGAGGAGTTTGTGGAGAACTACCAGTGGTATGCCCGGCAGCTGAACTATAGCGACACCTGGCAGCTCCAGGAGTCCGGAGAATTTGTGCGGCGGGATCCCTCTGTGATCATCGTACCGGAGCCGGAGGCTCCAGCGCCCCTCCAGTGGACGGTGGAGGACGGGGTCCTCACCGGGATCACTATGGAGATCCGCAAGCGGGACTCCCGCGATCAGGAGAACAGTGCGCGAGTGAAAGAGCAAAGCAACTACAGTCCCACGGTCCAGCAGCTGGCGGTCATGGCTATTGTGGGGGCCAGAGCGCCCGTTTTCTCAGGTCTCGATATTCTGAATGATGCGCAGGCGTGGGGCGGAGAAGTGGAGAGCAGTGTGGCTGACCTGGTGGGCGTGACATTGGAACGGAAAACGGATATGGTGGGATATGATGTCATCATGGGCAATATGCTGATCCTTCAGGACAGGGCGAACGCGGGCTCCATGGATATGTCTGTGAACATCACCATAGAAGAATAGCACGATTTTTCATTAAAAAAGAACCGCTGCAGAGCGATCCCTCTGCAGCGGTTTTGTTATAATTCGTGGCGGCGCTTTTCTTCCCGCCGGGCGCTGATGCGGTTGTAGAGCCACAGCCCCAGAAGGCTGACAAGAAAGGTGGCGGCGAAGACCACGGCGGCGAAGAGATAGTTCTCATCCCCCACGGCGGCGCCGCCTGCGGTGGAGGTGGCCACCGAGGGAATCCGGGCCACGGCGGCGATGAGGAGCCACTTGGAAAAGCGGATGTCCGTCAGCCCGGCAAAGTAGGACAGCAGGTCCTTGGGGGTGCCTGGAATAAAAAGGACCAGAAAAATGAGGAAATCCCGCCGCCTGCTCTGGTGAAGAAACCGCAGAGACTGGATCTTTTCCCGGGAAAAGAACACCTCCACCAAGGCGGTACCGAACCGGCGCACCAGCAAAAACACCAGGACGCTGCCGAGAAAAATACCCAAAAGACAGAGGAAGGTCCCCTCCCAGAAGCCGAAGGCGTAGCCCGCGGCAATCTCCAACGGCTCCCCGGGGATGAGGGCGATGACCACCTGGAGGATCATCATCCCCAAAAAGGCCAGACTGCCCCAGATCCCGTGGCCGTCCACCCAGGTGCGGAACCGCTCCGGCTCGCCGGCCAGGGCTACCATGGGGCGGCCGATATACCAGCCTACCACTCCCGTCAGTGCCAGAAACAGCACAAAGGCCGCCCCGGCCAGCAGCCGCCTGCGGCGCTGGGGATCCATATGGGACACGGTCCGTCCCCTCCTCTCTGCCCGGTCCTGGGAACCGGACCGATATCGTTACGGATAGTATACCCCAGAAACCGCCGGGAAACAACCGTATTTTCCCAGTTCCGCGGCCTGGCGGTACCACACATCTGTGAAACCGTCTAAAAGAAGACGGTGGAATTTGTCAATATGTCCAAAAGAGGAGAATATATCTGTATTAATATTGACAAAGAAAACAACGAGTTGCTATGATAGGGGCATCCGACGTTTGGAAACGTTACCGGGAACGATACCGGGAACGTTACGATTTGAAGTGAGAGGGACGCCCATGACCATCAAGGATATCGCCCGGCTGTGCGGCGTCAGCGTCAGCACCGTGTCCCGGGTGTTAAACAACCGGCCCGACGTAAGTCCGGAGGTCCGCCAGCGGGTGCTGTCAATGGTGGAGGACCACAACTACATCCCCAACAACAGCGCCCGGGATCTGGTGAAGACCCAGTCCGACACTTTGGGGGTGGTGGTCCGGGGCATGTCCAACCTGTTTTTCGCTGAGGTGCTGAAGGCGGTGACCCAGACCATCGACAGCCGGGGCTACACCGCCGTCATGCGCCAGATCGGCAGCGACGGCGACGAGTTGAAGACCGGAGCCGTTCTGGAGCGGGAGAAGAAGCTGCGGGGCCTGCTGTTTCTCGGGGGGCGGTTTGACTACACCCCCGGCGAGGCGGCTCTTTTGAATGTGCCCTTCGTCTGCTGCTCCTATACCAATTGGTTCGGCAGCCTCAGAGAAGAGGACTTCGCCTCCGTCTCCATCGACGACCGGGCGGCGGCCCACCAGGCGGTATCCCATCTCCTGGCCCTGGGCCACCGGCGCATCGCCGCCGTGGTGCCCAGCCGGTCCGACCGGTCCATCAGCGAGCTGCGGTACATGGGCTACCGGGCGGCGCTGGCGGACTGGGGGATCCCTCCGGACCCGGCGCTGGTGGCGGAGTGCGGGGGCTGCTTTGAGATGGCGGAGGCCTACGCCGCCGTGGAGCGGCTGCTGGCCGCCGGGGCAGAATTCACCGCCCTCTTCACCTTGTCGGACACCATGGCCATGGCGGCCATCAAGGCCCTGACGGACCACGGCGTCCGGGTGCCGGAGGACTGCTCCGTGGTGGGCATCGACGGCATCCCCCTCTCCGCCTACACCGTCCCCACCCTCACCACCCTGGTGCAGCCGGCGGAGGAGATGGGCCGGGAGAGCGTGGCCCTCCTCCTCAGCATGGTGGAGGGGACCGGCGGCCCCCGCCACGTCCGAATGGAGACGACTTTACGACAGGGCAGCTCCTGCGCGGCGGTCCGGCAGCCAGTCGTCCCCCATAAATCTGTGGAAAGAGAGTGAGAGAATCGAATGGAACGCAGCAGTGGTATTTTATTGCACATTTCCTCCCTGCCCTCCCCCTACGGCATCGGCACTCTGGGCAAGGAGGCCTACCGTTTTGCCGACAGCCTGAAGGCGGCCAACCAGAAATATTGGCAGCTCCTGCCTCTTGGACCCACCAGCTATGGCGACAGCCCCTACCAGAGCTTTTCCACCTTCGCTGGAAACCCCTATTTCATCGACCTGGACCTGCTGGTGAAGGACGGCCTGCTCCATAAGAAGGACCTGGCAGATTTGACGTGGGGGGACGATCCCAGCCAGGTGGACTACGGCAAGATCTATGAAAACCGCTTCCCCGTGCTCTATGCCGCCTATCAGAAGGGCTGGAAGCGGGACCGCGAGGCGGTGGAGGCCTTCCAGAAGGAGAAGCGGTGGCTCCACGATTACGCCTTCTTCATGGCTCTCAAGCGCCACTTCGGCATGAAGAGCTGGATGGAGTGGGAGGATGACGACATCCGCCTGCGGAAAAGTGAGGCCATGAAAAAGTACGAGGCTCTCCTCCAGGACGACATCCAGTTTTACACCTACCTCCAGTTCCTTTTCTTCCGCCAGTGGACGGCATTGAAGGAGTATATCAACCACCTCGGCATCAAAATCATCGGAGACCTGCCCATCTATGTGGCCATGGACAGCGCCGACGTGTGGGCGGAGCCGGAGTTCTTCCAGCTGGACGAGGACAAAAAGCCCAAGGAGATCTCCGGCGTGCCCCCGGACTACTTCTGCGAGGACGGCCAGCTGTGGGGCAACCCCATCTATGACTACGACAAGATGAAGGCCGACGGTTTCGGCTGGTGGATCCGCCGGGTGGAGGGCGCGGCCCAGATGTTCGATGTGATCCGCATCGACCACTTCCGGGGTCTGGAGAGCTACTGGGCGGTGCCCTACGGGGAGCCCACCGCCCGCAACGGCCAGTGGCGCAAGGGGCCGGGAATGGACCTCATCCGGGTGCTCACCGGCTGGTTCAGCGGTCTGTCCTTCATCGCCGAGGATCTGGGGTTTTTGACGCCGGAGGTGGCCCAGCTTCTCAAGGACAGCGGCCTTCCCGGCATGAAGGTGCTGGAGTTCGCCTTTGACCCCCGAGAGCCCAGCAACTACCTGCCCCACACCTATGACCGCCACTGCGTCTGCTATGTGGGCACCCACGACAACGAGACGTTGGTCCAGTGGGAGAAGGCCATGGACAAGAAGACCATCGCCTACGCCCGGGAGTATCTGGGCATCGACAAAACCCAGGATCTCCCTCAGGCGGTGATCCGGGCGGGAATGCGCAGCGTAGCCGACACCTTCGTGGTCCAGATGCAGGACTGGCTGGGCCTGGGGGCGGAGTCCCGGATGAACGCCCCGGGCATCGGCAGCGGCAACTGGCGCTGGCGGATGCTGCCTGGCGCCTTCGACAAGAAGCTGATCCAGCAGATCGCCCGCTGCACCCGCATCTACGGCAGAGGATAAATAGAAAACAAACAGGACCGCTGCGGAGATACGCCTCCGCAGCGGTCCTTGTCCTGTTTTACGCAGCTCAGTGGAGCACCTTGCTCAAAAACTCCTGGAGTCTGGGGTTCTGAGGCCGGGAGAAGATGTCCTCCGGCTTCCCCTCCTCCATCACATGGCCCTCGTCCATGAACAGCACCCGGCTGCCCACCTCCCGGGCAAAGCCCATCTCGTGGGTGACCACCACCATGGTCATGCCGTCCTGGGCCAGCTCCTTCATAACCTCCAGCACCTCACCCACCATCTCAGGGTCCAGGGCGCTGGTGGGCTCGTCAAAGAGCATCAGCTTGGGCTTCATGGCCAGGGCCCGCACAATGGCGATGCGCTGCTTCTGACCGCCGGAGAGCTGGGCGGGATAGGCGTCCGCCTTCTCCTCCAGCCCCACCCGCTTGAGAAGGGCGGTGGCGGTATCGTCGGCCTCCGCCTGACCCATCAGCTTGGTCCGCACCGGAGCCAGGGTGATGTTCTTCCGAACGGTCATGTTGGGGAAGAGGTTGAAGTGCTGGAACACCATGCCCATCTGCTGGCGGATCTTGTCGATATCCGCCTTGGGATCGGTGACCACGGCGCCGTCAAAGGTGATGGTGCCTGCCGTGGGGGTCTCCAGCAGGTTCAGGCACCGGAGGAAGGTGGACTTGCCGGAGCCGGAGGGCCCGATGATCACGACCTTCTCTCCGGGGTAGATGTGCTGGTCGATGTTGTCCAGCACCAGGTTGTCCCCGAAGGCCTTGGAGAGATGTTTAACGTCGATCACTTTGCCGCAGCCTCCTTTCCAGTTTGCCCTGGAGCCAGCTGAAGATCAGCACCAGCACCAGATACATGGCCGCCGTAATCAGGTAGGGGGCCATAGGCTCATAGGTTTTGGTGACGATGGCCCGGGCAAAGTAGACGATCTCCTTGCCCGATACCACGGAAATCAGGGATGTATCCTTGAGCAGCACGATAAACTCGTTGCCCAGGGAGGGCAGAATGGCCTTGAAGGCCTGGGGGATCACCACAAAGCGCATGGTGTCCAGATAGCCGAGACCCAGACTGCGCCCCGCCTCCATCTGGCCGGGGTCCAGAGACATGAGGCCGCCCCGAATGATCTCCGCCACATAGGCTCCGGAGTTGATGCCCAGGGTGAGGGCGCCCACCAGGGTCTTCTCCCGGCTGGTAGCGAACACGGCAAAGCCCATGATCATCAGCTGAACCATCATAGGCGTACCCCGGATGATGGTGACATACACCCGGCACACGGCGTTGACGATCCCCAGGAAGGGATTATGCCGCCCTGGACGCTGCTGGTCGTGGGCGGTACGGACAGTAGCCACCAGCACGCCCAGCACCACGCCGATGGCCAGTGCGATCACCGTCACATAGAGGGTGGTACTCAGCCCCTTGAAGTAGGTGAGCCACCGGTCCTCGGCAAACCATGCCTTATAAAACTGCATGTAGGCGTCCTGAAAGAAATTGGGATTCTGCAAAGCCTTGAAGGACTCATACAGTGCTGTGGGATCCATGGGGTTCCTCCTCTCTCTCTAAATGCGGCAAAAGGAGCGGCACAGGCCGCCCCTTTTGCGGAACCGAAGGTCAGATTACTCGGCAGAGATGTACTTGGCCACGATGGTGTCCAGGGTGCCGTCGGCCTGCAGCTCGCTGAGGGCGGTCTGCACAGCCTCCAGGAGACCGGCGTTGCCCTCGTCCACGGCGATGCAGTAGTCCTCCTCCACCCAGGTACCGGGCAGAATGGTCAGGCCCTCGTTGGCGGCCACATAGGCCTCGGCGGGACCCTGATCGATGATGACCGCGTCGATGGCGCCGTCCACCAGCGCCTGGACAGCCAGAGCGCCGTTATCGTAGGCCAGCACGTTCTCCTCACCGTAGCCGCCGTTCTCGGGGGTATCGGAGGCGTAGATGTAGCCGGTGGTGCCCCGCTGGGTGCCGATGAGCTTGCCGTCGCCCAGGTTGTCCATGGTCACGTCGGAGCCCTCCTTGACGATGACCACCTGGATGCCGGTGGCGTACTTGTCAGTGAAGTCCAGCTCCTCATCCCGGTCCTCCCGGTAGCTGAGGCCGGCCAGCACCACGTCGGCGGCGTTGTTCTGCACCGCCATCAGGGCGGAGTCAAAGTCCATGTCGTCGATGACCAGCTCCAGGCCCAGCTTCTCGGCGATGGCCAGGGCGATCTCCACATCAATGCCCTCGTAGCTCACGCCGTCCTCGCCCACATAGGGGCCGGAGGTGCCGTCTGCCACCATCTCATAGGGAGGGAACTGGCAGTTGGTGGCCATGATCAGCTTGCCCTCTTCCACCAGGTTGAGGGAGGTGTCGCCGGTGTTCTCGTCGCCGGTGCCTTCGTTGGTGGAGGCGTTGCCGCCGTTGTTGGCGCTGCCCCCGTTGTTCGTGGTGGTGTTGCCGCAGGCGGCCAGCAGCGTGACCATCATGGCGGCAGCCATCACCAGCGCAAATAACTTCTTCATCGCAGGATCTTCCTTTCTTTGGGACCGCTGGACGCGGTCCAAGTTGTACTGGTATTATATCTGTATAAATATTCCTGTTCAATAGGCAAGGTTCACAAATTTGCCAAAATTGATAAAAAAATCCCTGTTAGTTTTCTAATGTTTTCCTCTCGGCTGCTGCATATATCAGATCATTTATGAATATATTCACCATCTATCCAATATACCCGTCAGGAATCCATCCGGTTGATGGCGTAGGAGATGTAGTGCTCGCCATAGAGGGTGTCATAGATCACATCCTCCCAGGCGGTGTAGAAGTCCTCGGCCTCCGGGCTGAGGGCGTCCACCAGTTCCCCCTGGGCGTCCACCCGCATACTGCCCCATCGGTAGGTGAGGAGGCTGCGGCCCGTCTCTCGGACCCAGGCGAAGTAGGGGGTGTTGGAAACTCCCGCGAGGCCCAGAATCTCCGCCCCCATCATGTTGGCGGCCAGATCCCGGCGGCCCTGGGTCATGCCGGGCAGGTCGTAGTTGGCCCAGAGGAGGTAGTCGGTGGACAGCATCTCCTGATAGTCCTTCGCGGTCCACTGGGCGCTGGAGGAGTCGGTGATATAGCCCAGCTTGGAGTAGACGGAGTCCTCCTCGGAGAGGAACATGCTGGCGGTATGGTCCCCGGCAAACACCAGGATCACCGGCTCCTCCACCTGGGAGAAGTAGTCCACCAGCCTGCCCAGCATCTGGTCGGCATACCAGATACCGTCGGTGTAGCACTGGAGCACCGCCAGCTCCTCCTCCGTCATGCGGCTGCTGGACACGGTCACCGGGTCCTCGTCGTACCGTCCTGCGTAGTAGGGCTGGTGGTTCTGCATGGTCATGGTGTAGATGTAGCAGGGGTCCTCCCGGTTCTCTTCAAAGAGGGAGATGATCACGTCGGCGCTGGAGTTGTCGTCAAAGTAGCCCCCGGCGTAGGTACCCTGCTGCATGAACTCCTCAAAAAAGTGCATCTCGTCAAAGCCGACGCGAGGGAAATTGACGGCCCGGTTGTACAACTCGCTGGTGTGGGCGTGAAAGCCGATGGTGCGGTAGCCGTTGTCGCTGAGGGTCCGGACATAGGAGGGCAGGGCGGCGTACTCCTCCGCCGACAGCTCCGTGTTGGCTTTGGCGGGGTCCAGCATGGTACTGGGCACGCCGGTAAAAGTCTCGATCTCCACCCAGCCGGTGCCGCCGCCGCTGGTGACGCTATAGAACCGGCCGTACTGGGCGGAATCCTGGAGGGCATGGTAGTTGGCCGCCGGGTCCTCGGAGAAGTCCACGTTGGGCAGCCGGGTCACGTCCATAAAACTCTCGTTCATGACAAAGATGATGTGGGGTTTTCCTTCCGCCCTGGTCTGGGCGTTCTGATCCTGATACATGTCCCCCAGCAGCTTCATCATCCGCACCTCGCTATAGTCCTGGGAGCCCTGGTTCTTTGCGCCGATGAGGGCGCTGAGGAGGCTGAGAGGCACGCCGCAGGCGCCGTCCCGGTCCGCCTGGACGGCATAGGTCTCATACTGAACGGTACAGAAGGGCTCGGCCCATCCGGCCACCGCCACCGCCAGTACCACCAGGGCCGTCCCCGCCGCCGCCGCGCTCTGGCGAAAGGAGGGGCGGCGTTTTCTGCCTCTCACGTCCAGGACTGTCCCCAGCACCGCCAACAGCACCACTGCCGCCAGAGCGGAGATGGTGACGGCGGAAAAGGTGATGCGGTCCATGGCGAAGCCGGCCACATTGCGGAGGTTCCCGGCCAGGGCCAGGTCGCTGAGCCGCAGAGGCTCTCCATTGATGACGGCCTTGTAGTAGCTGACCAGGGTCAATCCCACAGGGCCCGCCTGGGCCAGCAGCAGCGATACCCCCACCAGCCGGGTCAGGCCCCAGAGGATCACCGTTCCGCAGGCCAGCAACAGCCACAAAAGAGCAGCGGCCTGGAGGTGACCGCCCATCCAGGCGGCGGCCTCTCCCCAGCTCTGGAGGCTGATGGCCTGGCAGATCAGCACCGCTGCCCCCGGCCCCAGCGCCAGCAGGAGAATGCGAAGAATGGCCTCCACCCCAAGTCCTCCCGGTAAAAGGAAGCGCCTCTCCGCCGCCTGTGTCTGTAACTCCATCTGCCCGAACCGTCCTTTCCTGAAAGGCGGCGCATCCCGCCGGGATCTCTCCCGCTTGCCGGTCAAACGCCCCGTTGTGTCCGCATTATCTTACGCTTTTCCGCCGATTTTGTCAAATGGTAATGGTTTTCTTCCCATCTTGCGCCATTTTCCAAAACAAAGCTGAAACGCTTTTCTCCGCTCTCAGAGAGGAAGCGCCTCCTCCCCCGCAGTGCAAAAGAAAAACCGCTGCAGAACTTGTGGTTCTGCAGCGGTTTCGGAGACAAAGAAAGAGAAAACTTACTTGATCTCGACCTTGGCGCCGGCCTCTTCCAGCTTCTTCTTCAGCTCCTCGGCATCGTCCTTGGACACAGCCTCCTTCAGAGTCTTGGGAGCGCCCTCGACGAAAGCCTTGGCCTCGCCCAGGCCCAGGCCGGTGATCTCGCGGACAACCTTGATGACCTTGATCTTGGCAGCGGCGTCGAAGCCAGCCAGAACCACGTCGAACTCGGTCTTCTCCTCAGCAGCGGGAGCAGCAGCGCCGGCAGCGGGAGCAGCCATGGCGGCGGCGGACACACCGAACTCCTCCTCCAGAGCGTGAACCAGCTCGCTCAGCTCCAGAACGGTCAGAGCCTTGATTTCCTCGATCATAGCAGTAACTTTCTCAGTAGCCATTGTAGTAAACCTCCTGATAAGATATTTGTTAAAATAAATTGTAGTGGGTTGCTGAATTACTCAGCGGCGGGAGCCTCGGCAGCGGCCTCCTCGGCGGGAGCGCCCTGCTTCTCGGCGATCTGCTTGAGCACGCAGGCCAGACCGGAAATGGGGGCCAGCATGGTGCCCAGAACCTGGGCCTGCAGAACGGGCAGAGCGGGGATGGCAGCCAGGGCGTTGATGGTCTCCATGGGGATCACCTTGCCGTCCATGAAGCCGCCCTTGATCTCGAACTTGTCCTGCAGCTTCTTGGCAAAGTCGGCCACAATGCGGGCGGGGGCCACGGGATCGTCCTTGCAGATGGCAAGGGCGGTGGTGCCGTTGAGCAGACCGTCCAGCTCATTCATGCCGACGTTGTCCACAGCGAAGCGCAGCAGGGTGTTCTTCACCACGGCGTACTCCACATTGTTCTTGCGGAGCTCCACGCGCAGCGCGGTATCCTCAGCCACGGTGATGCCCTTGTAGTCCACCAGCACACCGGCGGCAGCGCTCTGCAGCTTTTCTGTCAGGGAAGCAACGATGGCCTGCTTCTCGCTCAGAACTTTTGCGTTAGGCATTCTTGTTTTCACCTCCATTAGATTTCGCGGGGAAACTTTGGTGCGTTCAAGAAAAGGAAAAACGACCCTTCGCGCAAAGACGCGGAGGATCGTGCAAATCAAACTGATCAGCTCTCCTCGGCAGGACTTACGGCTTTCGCCACCTGCTGTCTTTGGAACGCAACAAATATTATATTCAAGGCCCAACCAAAAGTCAAGCCCCAAATATGCAATTTTCTCCCCTTTTCACGCCGAAGGCACAGAATCAATCTGTTTTTTTGAGGACATGCGCCTCAAAAAAACACATTGACCTGCGCGCCCTGGGCGCGCGCACCAGTGCGCACACTGGTGAGGGGGGAGGTCGAGGGGGGACAACGTCCCCCTTCGAAGAAAAAGTCATGCGCCTCAAAAAAACACATTGACCTGCGCGCCCTGGGCGCGCACACCAGTGCGCACACTGGTGAGGGGGGATCCTCAAGGGGGGACAAAGTCCCCCCTTGAAGATAGTTTTACATCATCTTCGCGGTGGAGACCTTCACGCCGGGGCCCATGGTGGAGGCGGCGACGCAGCTCTTCACATACTGGCCCTTGGCCGCGGAGGGCTTGGCCTTGATGATGGCGCCCATGAGGGCGTTGAAGTTGTCGGTCAGCTTCTCAGGACCAAAGGAGACCTTGCCGATGGGGCAGTGGATGATGTTGGTCTTGTCCAGACGGTACTCAATCTTACCGGCCTTGGACTCCTGGACGGCCTTGGCCACGTCGGGGGTCACGGTGCCGGCCTTGGGGGAGGGCATCAGGCCCTTGGGGCCCAGCAGCTTACCCAGGCGGCCCACCACGCCCATCATGTCGGGGCTGGCGATGACCACGTCGAAATCGAACCAGTTCTCCTTCTGGATCTTCTCCACCATATCCATCTCGCCCACGTAGTCGGCGCCGGCAGCCTTGGCGGCCTCGGCCTTGTCGCCCTTGGCGAAGACCAGCACGCGGACATTCTTGCCGGTGCCGTGGGGCAGCACGATGGCGCCGCGGACCTGCTGGTCGGCGTGACGGGAGTCGACGCCCAGCTTCACGTGGAGCTCCACGGTCTCATCAAACTTGGCGGAAGCGGTCTTGCAGATCAGAGCCATGGCCTCGGCGGAATCATACTGCACGCTGCGGTCGATCTGCTTGGCGCTCTCTTTATACTTCTTACCTCTAAACATCTCTCAAGCCCTCCTTACTCGCCTACGATAACGCCCATGCTGCGCGCGGTGCCGGCGATCATGCTCATGGCAGCCTCCAGGCTGGCAGCGTTCAGGTCGGGCATCTTGGTCTCGGCGATCTTCTGGACGTCGGCCTTGCTGATGGTGGCGACCTTGGTCTTGTTGGGCACGCCGGAACCGGACTGGATGTTGCAGTACTTCTTGATGAGCACGGCAGCGGGAGGAGTCTTGGTGATGAAGGTGAAAGAGCGGTCGGAATACACGGTGATGACCACGGGAATGATCATGCCCATGTCGTTCTTGGTGCGCTCATTGAACTCCTTGGTAAAGGCGGCGATGTTGACGCCGTGCTGACCCAGAGCAGGGCCAACAGGGGGCGCGGGGGTTGCTTTGCCTGCAGGAATCTGCAGCTTGACGTATCCTACGACTTTCTGTGCCATCTTGGGCACCTCCTTGAAAAAATGTGGTGGTGGCGGGATCTTGGATCCCTCCCACGAAAAAACCGCAAAGGGCTATACAGTCGTTTGCGTTTGGCTGGCGCGCCTTACGGCGCCGCGCCCAGCCGGCGCTCAGTCCTCCAGGACCTCCACCTGATCCAGCTCCAGCTCCACGGGAATCTCCCGGCCGAACATGGTGACCACCACGGTGACCTTGTTCTTCTCGGGCTGGATCTCGTCCACCACGCCGGTGAACGTGGCCATGGACCCGTCGGTGATGCGGACGTGGTCGCCCACCTTGTACTGGACGACAATCTCCCGCTTCTCCATGCCCAGGGCCAGCACCTCGTCCTCGGTGAGGGGAATGGGGTTGTTGGCGTTGCCGACGAAGCCGGTGACGCCCCGGACGTTGCGGACCAGGTGCCAGGTGTCGTCGGTCATCACCATCTTCACCAGCACATAGCCGGGGAAGACCTTCCGCTCCACCTCCTTGGTGGCGCCGGAGTCGGTGACCTCGGTAACCGTCTCCATGGGAATCTGCATGTCCTGGATCATATCCTGCATGCCCCGGTGGGTGACGGCCTTCTCGATGGTGGTTTTGACGGCGTTTTCATAGCCGGAATAGGTATGGATCACATACCACTTTGCGCTTTCAGACATGTTCCGCTACCTCTCAGCCGCCGAAGGCGGACAGAAGGGTGGAATAGGCCAGACCGGCCACGCCGTCGAACAGCCAGATGAACACGCCGATGCACAGCGTGCACAGAATCACAGTGACGGTGTTCTTGGCCACCTTGCTGCCGGAAGGCCACACGATCTTCTTCAGCTCGCTTTTCATCTCACGGAACCAGCGGCCCCGATCCTTCTTGGCTTTCTTTTCTTCAGACATGACAAAATCCCTCTCTCTTACTTGGTCTCACTGTGGACCGTGTGCTTTCTGCAGAAGGGGCAGTACTTGTTCATCTCCAAGCGGTCAGGATCGTTCTTCTTGTTCTTGACGGTGTTGTAGTTTCTCTGCTTGCACTCGTTGCATCTCAGGGTGATTTTCACGCGCATCTAACGGCACCTCCTTTGTAGTGTATGCGGGGGTCTCCCGCACCGAATTGCCTCCCTGACGGGAAGGGGCCCTTTGTGCGCCAAAAGCGAAAACGCGCGCAAAAAGAAAACCCCATTTCCACAGGTAATGTTTACTATACCACTCCCCTCTGGAAAGGTCAACAGGAATTTTGGAGAAAATGCTGCTTTTTTTCACAAAAATCTGTGGTATAATCGGACTACTACTGTAAATGAAGGAGGTTCTCCATGCGCATCATGGCCATCGACTACGGCGACGCCCACACCGGCGTGGCCATCTCCGACCTCACCGGCTTTCTGGCGGGGTACACCACCACCATTCACAGCCGGAAGGCAGAGCTGGTGGCGGACGGCATTGGAAAGCTGATGGAGGAGTACGGCGTCACGGAGCTGGTGCTGGGCCATCCCCGGAACATGGACGGCACCCTGGGGCCCCGGGCGGAGAAGGCGGAGGCCTTCGCCAAGGTGCTGGAGGAGCGGTTCCATCTGCCGGTCCATTTGTGGGACGAGCGGCGGACCACCATCGACGCCCACAACATCCTGGCGGGCGCCGGGCAGAACGCCAAAAAGCGGAAGCAGACCGTGGACGCCGTTGCGGCGGCCCTCATTTTAGAAGGCTATCTCACCTACCGCCGCAGCCATCAGAGCTAAGAGCCCCTTCTCTTTTCATTCTCACCATTTCAGGAGCGATCCAACCATGTATCACACCATTTTCTTTGACTTAGACGGCACTCTTACAGATTCCAGTGAGGGGATTTTCAAATGTTTCCACTATGCGCTGGACTGCATGCACGCCCCTCCTCTGCCTCAGGGGGAGGAATTTCAGATCATCGGCCCGCCGCTGGAGGACTCCTTTGCCCGCCTGTGCGGTTTCTCTCCAGAGGACTGCGTCAAGGCCCTGGGCTTTTTCCGCCAGCGTTACCGGACGGAGGGCTGCCGGGAGGTAAAAATTGTGCCGGGAATGCGGAAGGCCCTGGAGACCCTGCGGGCGGCCGGGCTTCGACTGGCGGTGGCCTCCAGCAAGGAGGAGCGGGGCTGTCACCTGGTGCTGGAGGCCCTGGGCATCCACGACTGCTTTGACTGCATCTCCGGCCACAACGTAACCCTCGCCAGCACCAAGGAGGCGGTGATCCGCGCCGCCATGGAGCAGATGGGCCTCCCCGACGCCTCCGGCGTTTTGATGGTGGGGGACCGGAAGTATGACGCCGACGGAGCCGCCGCCGTGGGCATGGACTGTCTGGGGGTGGATTTCTGTGGCTTTGCCCCTGCGGGGGAGCTGGAGGCCCACGGGGTCCTCGCCGTCGTCCATACCGCCCAGGAGATGACGGAATACATTCTGGCCCATAGCCAAAAGATATGAAAATAACCTCCGCTTCCAAAATAAAGGAAGCGGAGGTTATTTTGGTTCTGACGAGGGGTTTGTTGTTTTGTCGGTGGCCGACGGTGTACTGTCTGGTGTTATGCCTCCGGCGGGTGACTTTTCTCGCGGAAGAAAAGTCACCAAAAGTCCGCTCAGAACCTACGGTTCTAAGGACTCCCTTATCCTGACGTGGAACGATAGTCCCCCCTGACTATCGTTATCCCCGTTGCCTCCGACGCTCCGTTGACGTGTCCGCTACAGACTAATACCGCGCTTCGGCGCGCTGCCCTGGCGAGTAGACGATGTCTGTTTCGTCTATCGCTCTTCCGCATCTGAACTGCTGCGGCGGCGGCAAGTCTTACAGTATCGGAAATTGCAGAAGCCCCAACAACCACCATGGTAGCGCGCTTAAAGCGCGGAAAGAGGGGAACCCGGTCACCCCGCTGCTGCGTCAGAGGCATCCTATCTCCAATAGAGCATCAGGACCAACAGTACAAGGAAACAAAGGAGTTCTTAGAACCATAGGTTCTAAGTCAACTTTTGCCTACTTTTCTTTGACGAGAAAAGTAGGCCGCCGGAGGCAAAACACCATTCGAAACACCGTCGGCCAGAAGAGAAGAAAAATGCCGTCAGCCGGTGGCGGCATAAAAAGGCCCGCTGCGGGAGCGCACTCCCACAGCGGGCTTTTTGACTCTCTTACTCCACAACGATGCCGTTATCGGCAAAGGCCTTCAGCAGCAGGTCCATGTCGCTGGGGATGGAGATGGGCTCCCCGCAGGCCTTGATGGCGTTGGCAACATCCTTCAGGCCGTTGCCGGTGACCACGCTGACCACAGTGGCGTCCTTCTCGATCTTCCCCTCCTCGCACAGCTTCTTGAGGCCCGCCGCACCGGTGACGCCGGCAGGCTCGCCGAAGACGCCGCAGGTCCGGCCCAGCAGCTTCTGGGCAGCCATGATCTCCTCGTCGGTGACGTTGACCGTCAGGCCGTTGGACTCCCGGATGGCCATAAGGGCCTTGTCCGCGTTCCGGGGCACACCCACGGCGATGGAGTCCGCCAGGGTGTTCTCCTCCATGGGATGCCAGGGCTCCCCGGTCTCGATGGCCCGGTTCAGGGGGCAGCAGCCCGCCGCCTGGGCGGAGATCAGCCGGGGCAGCTTGTCGATGAAGCCGATGGCGTACAGGTCCTTCAGGCCCTTCCAGAGTCCCGCGATGGTGCAGCCGTCGCCCACGGAGATGGCAATATAGTCCGGCGCCTTCCAATTGAGCTGCTCCATGATCTCCAGCGCCACCGTCTTCTTACCCTCGGAGAGATAGGGATTGATGGCGGCGTTGCGGTTGTACCAGCCCCACTTGTCGATAGCCTGCTTGGAAAGCTCAAAAGTCTCCTCATAGCTGCCCTGAACGGAGATCACCGTGGCGCCGAAGGTCATCAGCTGGGCCACCTTGCCCTTGGGGGCCCGGGAGGGGACGAAAATATAGGTCTTGATTCCCGCCGCCGCGGCGTTGCCCGCCAGAGAGGAGGCGGCGTTGCCGGTGGAGGAGCAGGCGATCACCTTGGCCCCCGCCTCCCGGGCCTTGGCCACCGCCATGGCGCTGGCCCGGTCCTTCAGGCTGGCGGTGGGGTTGATGCCGTCATCCTTCACATAGAGCTTGGCAATGCCCAGCTCCCCCGCCAGCCGGTCCGCCTCATAGAGGGGGCTCCAGCCCACCCGCAGGGGGGTGTCGGGAGTATCCTCCTCCACCGGCAGCAGCTCCCGGTAGCGCCACATGGAGTTGTTCTGCCGCTTCGCCAGCTTCTCCTTGGTCAGCACCGTCTTGATGTAGTCGTAGTCATATACGATGTCCAGAATCCCGCCGCACTCACAGGTGGTGAGATCCGGGGTGGCGGCGTAGGTCTTGCCGCACTTGACACACTTGCCGTATTTTACATTTTTCATAGTAGCTCTTCTCCTTCTTGCGGCGCGGTCCCCCGCGCCCTCTTAAGGGCAGTATATCAGACGGCGGAGAAAAAGTAAAGGAAGGACCGCGTCCTGTCCCTCCTTTCTCTCCGATGCTCCGGGAGCACCGCGCAAAGGGCGTTGTACGCCGCTTCGCCATAAAGCGTCTCACTTCGGCTCAATGCCATGATTTCGGCATGCATCTTATAAAAAAGTTAACGCTCTTCTTTATTTCCCCCATTTTGCAGAACAAAATTCTCTCTTGCGCCGGTCGCCGCGCTGTGGTAGGATACGGAGGACAAGCTCCCCTGTGAAACAGGGAAAATTCCATCACGCAGGAGAATACTATGATACCATCCCATGAGCGCCGCGCCTACCGTTTTACCGGTCACGTCCAGGGCATCGGCTTTCGCCGCAGCCTCAGCCGGGCCGCACAGCACCTGAAGCTCACCGGCTGGGTCCGCAACATGCCCGACGGCTCCGTGGAGGCGGAGGTCCAGGGGCCCGCCGCCGCACTGGACCACCTTCTGATCGCTCTGCGCATCGCCGGGCCCTGGATTCCCAAGCCCACCGTCCGCTGGACAACTGTGCCTCCGGTGCCCGGTGAGGAGTCCTTCCGCATCCGTCATGATGGGGAGAGGTAAAATTTTCCAATTTTGTAAAAAGCGACGAAAGCGCGCGCCCCGGGACAGATCCGGGGCGCGCGCTGGGATTTCTCCATCTATCTGATCGGCCATTTCAGACCGTTCGTTTTTCCTCCTGCTTAGGGCCTGTTTCCGGGCACAGAACACACAAGAACGTCCGGGATCAGGCGCTCTTCTTGACGCCGCCCATCATGTAGCCGGCAATGGTCACGATATCGGCCTGGCAGGTGGCGAAGAGCTTCAGGCTCTGGATGGCCTCGCCCTCCATCTGGCTGCTCCGCAGAATTTCGCGGTTTTCCTGGCTGCGCAGATCCAGGATCTGATCGCCGTTGACCATATATACAGGCTCTTTGCAGCGGTCAACGGTGTCAAACAGGCCCTGCACATCCTCCATATTCAGGATCGTGATGCCATACATTTTCTTGTCCATTGTAAGAACCTCCTTCGTTTGGTTTACACGCACATCATACCCGCTCCAACCCCCTTGAAACAATAAGGAAAAAGACGTATAATATAAAAAAAGCGACTTGGGTGAAAGGAGGAACAGGTATGTCGCTACAAAAATGCGGGCTGAACCTGAACCGGGACAGGCGGGAACTGCGCCCCCACGGCACGCCGGAATTCCCCTGTGCCGGGTATCTGGCCTATCTCACCGCCCGGGCTGAGGACGATATTGAGTGGCATTGGCACGAGGAGCTTGAGGTTTTATATGTGGAGCGGGGCAGCATTCAGCTGACCACGCCGGGCAGCGCTATGCTGCTGGAGTGCGGCGACGGGGCCATTATCACCTCCAACGTCCTCCATTCCGCCCATACAGACTCCTACTGCGAGCTTCACTCCATTGTCTTCCGCAAGGAGATCCTTACCGGCGGCGACGACACCATTTTTGCCCGGCGATACATCCAGCCGGTGCTGGACTGTCCCGCCCTGCGGTGTGTGCGGCTGGTGACGGAGGCGGATCTGGATATCCTCAGCCATCTGTACGCCGCCTTTCAATCCCTGCGCAATGGAGGTGTGGGGTTTGAGCTGATGACCCGGTGCTACCTCTCCCGCATGTGGCTGCAGTTTTATCTCTCCCACACAGAGGAACTGGAGCAGCAGCGGCAGCACTCCTCCATCGCCGGCAGCGACGGGGAGCGGATGCGGGTGATGCTGGATTTCATCCACCAGAACTACGCCCAGCGGATCGACCTCACTCAAGTGGCGCAGGAGGCCAACATCGGCCCCCGGGAATGTCTCCGCTGCTTCCAGCGGACCATCGGCATTTCCCCGGTCCAATACCTATTAAAATATCGGGTCAGCGAGGCCGCTCATCTGCTGCGGACCACCCAGCAGTCCGTGGCGGAAATCGCCATGGCCTGCGGCTTCGACTCCCCCAGCAACTTCACCCAGACCTTCAAGCGGTTTTACGCGGTGACGCCCAAGGTCTACCGCCAGAGCGGGCAGAACGCCCCCTCCCTCTCCGGGGTGCCGCTGGAATAGCCGCGAAAAAAAAGGATCCCCCGCAGAGCGGGGGATCCTGTTCCATTTTTCTTGAGGCCGCCGGGGAGACGCTTACTCCTCCTCCGCCCCGTGGTCGTGGCCGCAGCAGCCGCCCTCACAAGCGGCGCACTTGCTCACGTCACAGGGCTGGCCCAGCCGCTCATAGTAGTTGGCTACCGCCGCCTTGATGGCCTGCTCTGCCAGCACAGAGCAGTGGACCTTTACGGCGGGCAGACCGTCCAGGGCCTCCACCACCGCCTGGTTGGTCAGCTTCAGGGCCTCGTCGATGGGCTGGCCCTTGATGAGATCCGTGGCGATGGAGCTGGTGGCGATGGCGGAGGCGCAGCCGAAGGTCTGGAACTTGGCGTCCTGGATGACGCCGTCCTCAATCTTCAGATACATCTTCATAATATCGCCGCACTTGGCGTTGCCCACCTCGCCCACGCCGTTGGCGTCCTCAATGATGCCCACGTTGTGGGGGTGCGCAAAATGCTCCATTACCTTATCACTATATCCCATTGCCATCGTTGACACGCATCCTTTCTATTTCTGTACTCAGTCCTTATAGGGATTTTCCCGGGTTTCCATCATGTGGGCCCACACAGGGCTCATCTCCCGGAGGGTCCGGACCACCTGGGGCACCTGCTCCAGCATGTAGTCCACCTGCTCCTCGGTGTTGTACTCGCACAGGCTCAGCCGCAGGGAGCCGTGGGCAATCTCATGGGGCAGGCCGATGGCCAGCAGCACGTGGCTGGGGTCCAGGGACCCGCTGGTGCAGGCGCTGCCGGAGCTGGCGCAGATCCCCGCCAGGTCCAGGCGGAGGAGAAGGCTCTCCCCCTCGATGCCCTCAAAGCAGAAGCTGACCATGCCCGGCAGCCGGTTCACCGGGTCGCCGGTGAGGCGGGAGTAGGGGATCTTGCTGAGGCCCTCGATGAGCCGGTCCCGCATGGCGCCGACCTTCCTGGCGTTTTCCTCCATGTGCTCGCAGGCCTCACGGAAGGCCACGGACATGGCGATGATGCTGGGCAGGGCCTCGGTGCCCGCCCGCTTGCCCCGCTCCTGGGCGCCGCCCTCGATGAAGGGCTTCAGGGGGATCCCCTTCCGGCAGTACAGGGCGCCGACGCCCTTGGGGGCGTGGAACTTGTGGCCGGAGAGACTCAGCATGTCGATGTGCTGCTCCACCACGTTGATGGGCAGGTGGCCCGCCGCCTGAACGGCGTCGGTGTGGAAGAGAACGCCGTGCTTGTGGCAGATCTCCCCGATCTGAGAGATGGGCTGGATAGAGCCGATCTCGTTGTTGGCATACATCACCGTCACCAGGGCGGTATCGGGGCGGATGGCCGCCTCCAAGTCCTCAGGCCGAACCACGCCGTTGTCGTACACCGGCAGATAGGTGACCTCAAAGCCCTCCTTCTCCAGCACCGCCAGGGTGTGGAGCACGGCGTGGTGCTCGATGGGAGTGGAGATGAGGTGGCGCTTGCCCTTGGCCGCTCCCTCATGGGCGGCAAAGCGGATGGCCCAGTTGTCCGCCTCGGTGCCGCAGCCGGTGAAGTAGATCTCCCGGGGCTGAGCGCCCAGATACTTGGCCATGGTGGCCCGGGCTTCCGCCAGGGCGTCGGCCGCCTCCTGGCCCTTCTGGTGGAGACTGGAGGGGTTTCCGTACACATCCCGCAGGGCCGTGGTCATGGCCTCCAGGGCCGCGGGGCTCATGGCTGTGGTGGCCGCGTTGTCCGCATAAACAAACATCTTGACACTTCCTTTTCTCACGTATTCCTATCCGAAGATAGGAGATTTTCCGAATTTTCGGAGCACCGGCCCTCCGCGCGGCAGCGGCTGTCGATGCGCCGCTGCTTGTCCACCAGGTCGGCCAGGGTCACATGGTCCACCACGTTGGCGATGGCCCGGTCCACCTGCTCCCACAGGTCCAGCGTCACGCACTGCTTGCACTTGGCGCACTGGTTCACCGTGTCGTCCAGGCAGGACACCGGGGCGATGCTCCCCTCCACCGTCCGCAGAATCATGCCGACGGTGTAATCGTCAGGCTGTTTTGTCAGGTGGTAGCCGCCCTTGGCGCCCCGCACGCTTTTGACGTATCCCTCCCGCACCAGCACCGGGATCACCTGCTCCAGATATTTTTCACTGATCCCCTCCATGGCGGCCACCGTCTTCACCGACAGGTTCTGGTCCTCATGGAGCGCCAGCGCCAGCATCAGATACAGGGCGTACCGGCTTTTTGTGGATACTTTCAACGTGCTTCACCTCGCCTGTCCGAATTTCAATTCCTATTATATTGTAGGAATTGAAATTGTCAAGTAGTATTTCCCATTCCGGAAAAAATAATCGTCCACCCCGGGGACTCTCCCCGGCGGCGCAAAAAAACATCCCCTCCCGGCGGGAGGGGATGAAGACCTGTTACGGCGTTTTCTCCCGGTCCTCCTTGGGACCGTGCTCTCTGTAGCTGCGGGAATCGGTGGGCAGCCCCTTCTGTTCCAGCCGCCAGGCGGTGTATTTCCGGATGGCGGTATAGATGCAGGCGAAAAGGGGCACTCCCACAAACATGCCGACAATTCCCCACAGCCCGCCGCCCACCAGAATGGCCACGATGACCCAGAAGCTGCTGATACCTGTGGAATCCCCCAGGATCTTGGGCCCCAGAATGTTGCCGTCGAACTGCTGGAGCACGATGATGAAAATGATGAAGTAGAGGCACTTCATGGGGCTGTCCAGCAGAATGAGGAAGGCGCAGGGAATGGCCCCCAGGAAGGGACCGAAAAAGGGAATCACGTTGGTCACCCCCACCACCACGCTGACCAGCGGGGTGTAGGGGAAATCCAGAATGCTGGAGCCGATGAAGCAGAGGATGCCGATGATGAGGGAATCCAGAAGCTTGCCCCGGAAAAATCCGCTGAAAATCCGGTTGACCTCCTTCACGCCCCGGATGATCTGGGGCGCCCGCTTCGTGGGGAAGAAGCTGTACACCATTTTGCAGCCGGTGGCGGCAAAGCCCTCCTTGGTGGCCAGCAGATACACAGACACGATGATGCCCACCAGCAGGTTTTTCAGGAAGTTGAACACCCCCAGAAATCCGCCGGTAACAGCGGTGATGGCCGTCTCCACCCGGGGCTGGAGGGTGGTTTTCAGCCAGTCCACGCCGTCCTGGTAGTACCGCTCCAGCATCTCCGAGAGAATCCGCTCCGCATCGGGGTTGTCCTCCAAAAAGCGTTCCCCCCAGGCCACCATGGTCTTGTAGTATTTCTCCGCGTTGTTCACCAGGGACACCAGGCTCTGGTAGAGCTGCGGCAGGAGAATACTCAGCAGCACATAGAAAAACAGGGCCACCACCGCCCAGGTGATAAGGATGCACAGGGCCCTTGGCCACATGCCCCGCTTGTTTGGATCGGGGAACAGCTTTCGCTCCAGCCAGTTGACCACCGGCGTCAGCACGTAGGCCAGCACAAAGCCGTAGCTCACCGGGGCCAGGATTCCCACCAGCTTCCGGAAATAGACGATCAGCACGCTGTCCTGGAAAAAAATGTCATAAAACACCAGAACGCCGCAGATCACCGCAAACGCCGTGAGGCCCCAGCATATGTAGGGATTCTGTTTTCTCATGCCGGCGGACCTCTCTTTCCCCTTTTTTCTTGTCTTTCAGTTTACCCGACTTGAAAAAGAATTGCAATACCTCTTCGCCTATGTTATACTCCTCTTTATCAAATCTTAATCCACTCCCAAGACTGTTCGTGCCAGCGAGGATCGTATAGTATGGACAAAACGCTGCTGCTGATCGTCAACCCCAAGGCCGGAAAGCGCCGGTCTCGGGAATTCTTTTTTGACGTCTTCTCCATCTTCTCTGAGGCGGGCTATCTCGTCTCCCTGCGCCAGACCCAGGGGCCCGGGGACGCAGTCCGCATCGCCCGGGAGGAAGCCGCCCGGTTTGATCTGGTGGTGTGCTACGGCGGAGACGGTACCCTCAACCAGGTGGTCAACGGGCTTCTGACGCTGCCCGCCCCGCCGCCGCTGGGCTATATCGCCGGGGGGAGCACCAACGACTTTGCCGCTACCCTTCAGCTGCCCGCCGACCCGGTGGAGACCGCCCGGGCCATTGTGAACAGCAGCGCCGGCGCGCTGGATGTGGGGCAGTTCAACCAGCGGATGTTCATGTACGTGGCCTCCTTCGGCGCCTTCACCAAGGCCTCTTACTCCGCCCCTCAAAACGTCAAAAACGACCTCGGACATTTCGCTTATATTATTGAAGGCATGAAGGACCTGTCCAGCCTCCGCTTCTACCCCGCCCGCATTGACGCAGACGGGGAGGTGTTTGAGGGTCGTTTTCTCTTCGGGGCCATTGCCAACGCCACCTCCATCGGGGGACTGATGAAGCTGAAGCAGGAGGACGTGGTGCTGGACGACGGGAAATTCGAGATGCTGCTGTTTCCGGAGCCGAAAAACGCCAATGACCTCAACGACATGGTCCGCGCCCTGCTGCTGCAGGATTACTCCGGCAACGGCCTCATTCTGCGCCACGTCTCCCACATCACCGTAGAATCTCCGGAGGAGCTGTCCTGGTCTCTGGACGGGGAGTTTGAGGGGGGCGGCCGGCGGGCGGACATTGTGAATCTCCACCGCCGCCTGACGGTGCAGATGGGGCAGAGGAAGAGTTAAGACTTTTGTAACATCTGCCCCTATCTTTTGTAAAATCTCTTCTCTATCATAAGACTTGCAAGAGACAATAACTTCTTTTCATCCAATCTTCCTAAACCATAGAGGAAACAGGAGCGGTCACCCCGCTCCTGTTTCCTTTTATTTTGATGCTTTCCGCCGGGGCTCCCCTATAGCCCTTTCGGCCCAAAGAAAAAGGCCCGCCGCGCGCCGGAAGGCGCGCGGCGGACCTTATGAAAATCAATCCAGCACAGTGCCCGTCAGCACCACGGAGAAGGTAAGCTTCTCCCCGTCGCTGTCGATGGTCACCTGCTGTCCATCGGACACCTCGCCCCGAATCAGCATGGAGGCCAGCTCCGTCTCCACATTCTTCTGGAGGTACCGCTTCACAGGCCGTGCGCCAAAGGCAGGCGTATAGCTGGCCTTGGCGATAAACTCCTTGGCCGCATCGGTGAGGGTGACGGTGATCTCCCGCTCCTGGAGCCGGGCCACCAGGCCCTTCATGGCGATGTCGATGATGCCGGAGATCTGGGAGGCCGTCAGAGGACTGAACACCACAATGTCGTCCACACGATTGATGAACTCCGGGCGGAAGAACTTGCTGAGCTCTCCTCTTACCCGCTCCTTCACGCCCTCGTCGATGGTGCCGTCGGCGTGGATGTTCTCCGTGAGGAAGGCGCTGCCGATGTTGCTGGTCATGATGACGATGGTGTTCTTGAAGTCCACCGTCCGGCCCTGGTTGTCGGTCAAACGGCCGTCATCCAGCAGCTGCAGCAGGATGTTGAACACATCCGGGTGGGCCTTCTCAATCTCATCGAAAAGGATCACGCTATAGGGCTTGCGGCGCACCGCCTCGGTGAGCTGTCCGCCCTCCTCATAGCCCACGTATCCCGGAGGCGCGCCCACCAGACGGCTGACGGCGTGCTTCTCCATATACTCGCTCATGTCGATCCGGACGATGTTCCGCTCGTCGTCAAACAGCGCCTCCGCCAGGGCCTTGGCCAGCTCCGTCTTGCCCACGCCCGTGGGGCCCAGGAAGATGAAGGAGCCGATGGGCCGGTGCTCGTCCTTGAGCCCCGCTCTTGCCCGCAAAATGGCCTCGCTGACGGCGGTAACGGCCTCGTCCTGGCCGATGACCCGCTTGTGGAGGATCTCCGGCAGCCTGAGCAGCTTCTCCTTCTCGCTCTCCACCAGCTTGCTGACGGGAACGCCGGTCCACTTGCTGACCACCTCGGCGATCTCCTCCTCGCCCACCTCCTCCTTCAGAAGGCGGTCCTCACCGGAGGCTTCCACACGGGCCCGCTCCTCCTCCAGCTGCTTCTCCAGAGCCGGGAGGGTGCCGAACTTCAGCTGGGCCATCTTCTCCAGGTCATAGGTCCGCTCGGCCTCGTCCATCTCGTGCTTGGTATCTTCGATCTGCTGCTTGATGCGCTTGAGGCCGGTGATGCCCTGCTTCTCCGTCTCCCACTGGGCCCGCATGGCGGCGTCCTGACTCTTCAGCTCCGCCAGCTCCTGATCGATGTGGGCCATCCGGTTCTTGGAGCCGTTGTCCTCCTCCTTGCCCAGGGCCTGCTTTTCGATCTCCAGCTGCATGATTTTCCGGCTGATCTCATCCAGCTCGGCGGGCATGCTGTCGATCTCCATACGGATTTTGGCGGCGGCCTCGTCCATCAGGTCGATGGCCTTATCGGGCAGGAAGCGGTCGGTGATATACCGGTCGGAGAGGGTGGCGCAGGCGATCAGGGCGGCGTCGGTGATTCGGACGCCGTGGTGAATCTCAAAGCGCTCCTTCAATCCACGGAGGATGGAGATGGTGTCCTCCACCGTGGGCTGGTCGATGAGGACCTTCTGGAACCGCCGCTCCAGGGCGGCGTCCTTTTCGATATACTTCCGGTACTCGTCCAGGGTGGTGGCGCCGATGCAGTGGAGCTCGCCCCGGGCCAGCTTGGGCTTCAAGAGGTTGCCCGCGTCCATGCTGCCCTCGGTACGGCCCGCGCCTACAATATTGTGAATCTCATCAATGAAGAGGATAATCCGCCCCTCGCTCTTTTCGATCTCATTGAGGACAGCCTTCAGCCGCTCCTCAAACTCGCCCCGGTACTTGGCGCCGGCGATGAGGGCGCCCATATCCAGGGCAAAGATGGTCTTGTCCTTCAGGCCCTCGGGCACATCGCCCTTCAAAATCCGCTGGGCCAACCCCTCCACCACAGCGGTCTTGCCCACGCCGGGCTCGCCGATGAGGACAGGGTTGTTCTTGGTCTTCCGGCTCAGAATCTGGATGGTGTGGCGGATCTCGGCGTCACGGCCGATCACCGGGTCCAGCTTGCCCTCCCGGGCCATCTCCACCAGGTCCCGGCCATACTTGGTGAGGGCCTCGTAGTTCTCCTCCGGGTTCTGGCTGGTGACCCGCTGGCTGCCCCGGACCTTGGTGAGGGCCTGGAGGAACTTTTCCCGATCGAGGCCCACCTGTTGGAAGATTCGGGCGCTGGGGGTGTTGTGCTCGTCGATGAGGGCCAGATACAGGTGCTCCACCGACACATACTCGTCCTTAAATTGTTCCGCGTTCTTCTCCGCCGCCATCAGAAGCTGGCTGAAGCGGCGGCTGGCGTACAACTGGTCGCTGCCGCCGGACACCTTGGGCAGCCGGTCGATCTCACTTTGCACCTGACGGATCAAAGTGTTCACGTCCAGCCCCATATAGGTCAAAAGCTTTGGCACCAGGCCGTCCTGCTGCTGCAGCAATGCCAGGTGGAGGTGCTCCCCCTCCAGCTGCTGCTGGCCGTTGGCAATGGCGATCTCCTGGGATGCGGATACCGCCGCCTGGGCGTTCTGGGTGTACTTGTCAAAATTCATTGTTCTGCGCCTCCTTTGGGCTCATCTCTCATTTCCAGCTCATTGTACACCTGTTCGAGGCGGTTGTAAAGAGAAAAATTAGCACTCTCATGTCGAGAGTGCTAATTTTCTGTGAACGGACTGTGAACTTTTGCGGCGCTACTCCTCCGGGTCGTCCTGCCGCTTCTTCTCCCGGAGAGTCCAGAGGATGAAGGCCCCCATGGTGGCGATGGCGAACACGGCTCCGGCATTGGGCCAGTTTATCCAGTTGTAGAAGATGCCGTCAGCAAAGAAGCCCACCAGAATGGTAATGAAAAAGGCAAAAATCGGCATAGATTTCCCTCCTTTAATAACCTGTCAAGCCCCAGTCGGCGGGGTCGTCATACTGGTAGTAGCCCACATAGCCCTGCTCGATCAGCTCCAGCTGTGCTTCCTCCCCGGCTGTCTCCGACACCGGCAGCAGGGCGTTCTCAACTCCTCCCCGGACGGTGGTCCGGCCGTACTCGTCGGTGACCACCAGAGCATAGCAGAAGGTATCCCCCTCCTTCGCCGGAATGGATACGGCCTCAAATTTCACAAAGCTGTGGCCCTCAAAGCCGTGGTAGTTGGCCGGCTTCTCAATGGGGGTGCCCCAGGCCACAAACTGCCGGTTGTGGAACAAACCCACCTTCACCTCCGACACCGCCGCCACGCTGTCCGATGCCGCCGGCGCAGCGCTCCCATAGCTGCTTCCCTCCGAAATCCTGTAGGTGAGAATGTTTTCCGGAATGGACAGAGTGCCGTCCTGCCAAACCGCCTCGTCAAGGGCCCAGATATCGTCCAGGTCCACCTCGGGGATGGTCATGCTGTACAGACTGTCAAACTGCTGCAGCAGCTGGGTTTCCCGGGTCTCCCCGTCCAGGAACACCACCGACACCAGGATACTGTCCACCAGGGGGCAGTCAAATTCGGCGGAGAAGGTCTGGCCCTCCGTAAGCTCCGCCGGGAAGGTCAGCACCTCCCCATCGCACTCCGCCAGAAACTGGGCGGTCATCCCCTCCCGGTAGGTCTTGGGCACGGCGGAGGCGGTGATGGTCGCCGTTCCGGCGGCGGGGTCCACCGCCGTCCACTGGGCGTCATAGTCGGCAGTGAGACTGTTCTGGGCCTGGAGGATCTCCTCCACCCGGCTGCCGATGCTGTTGATCTGGCTGTTCACCGAGCCGGAGATATTTCCCACGGCGTTCTGAAGGCTGTTGTACTGGTCCTCCAGCTTTGTCAGCTGGCCGGACAGCCAGAAGAGCCCCATGGTGAGGCACAGGGCCGCCACGATCACCGCCCCCTTCAGCACCCGCTTTCTCCGGCGGGACAGGGGCTTTGGCTGGGCGGCGATATACCGGCCCACGATCTCCTCCACCAGCTTCAGCTGCTCCTCCGTGAGTTCGTCATGAGAGCCGCCGCTCTCCTTGGGCTGCTCCTCCTCCACACCTAAAAGCCACCCCACGGAGACCTCGAAGAGCCTGCTGAGGGCCACCAGCTTCTCAATCTCCGGCAGGGAGGTGTCGCTCTCCCACTTGCTGATGGACTGGCGGCTGACGCCAAGGGCTTCCCCCAGGGCCTCCTGGGAGAGATTCTGTTCTTTTCTCTTCTGGGCGATGCGCTGTCCCATGGTCATCTTTTCCATCCCCTTTCGCCGTCAGCATACCAGAATTTTTCGAAAAAAGGCCACCAACCGGAGGGTTCTTTTTGTCAACCAGCGGTTTACATGGCCCTGTAACGCCTGATTTCTCCATGTTTTCTGCCTCTATTATAATGCGTACAGAACAAAGCCGCAAGCTTTGTTCAAGTGCAAGGTTTTTGGACAAAATTGCCCAAAAACCTTGCACCTTCCGCTGGCGCATTGAAACGCGCCAGCGGAAATACGCATTGTAACAATGGCTGAATTCCATAAAAACGGCTCGAAGGAGCCGTTTTTATGGAATTGCGCGGCTACCGCCGCGTGAAGAAACCGATTTTCGGTTTCTTCCGCAGACATTATTATAAAGGAAGGGACCCGCCTTGGCAAGAGACGGGTCCCCTCCTGTTTTTGACAGGGATCACTGGTAGGTATAGAGCGCGTACCGCTCCCCGGTGAGGGCGGTCTCCCCGAAGGCAAGGCTGCCGTACCAGCCGGGCACCGCCTCCTCATTCACCACCCGGGCAGTCTGGCCGGTAAAGGAGAGATTGCTGCCGGCAAAGGGCAGGAGTTCATAGCCGCAGAGCTCCTTGTCCGCCATGTCCGGCGGGCCGGAATTGAGGCTGGCGGCCTTGGTGTAGGCGGCCTCCACCTGGACGCTCTCCCCGGCGGGGATGGTCACCTGGGTGGTAAACCATACCACCCGGTCCGCCCGGGTCTTCCGGGCCAGAAGGCCCTCCTGCAGCAGCGGCAGTTCCTCGCCATCCTCCAGCACGCTGTCCGCGGCGGCGGCGTAGAGGAGCTCCCAGGAGCCCTCGTATCCGCCCTGGGCGGCCCGGTCCGTCTGCCGGTCCCAGTAGTCCTCCGCCACTATCCGGAGGACCTCCTCCAGGGTGGTCTCCCGGCGGCTGAGAGTGCCGGTCACGTTGCTCAGCTCCTCGCCGGGGTCACAGCCGCCGTCCTCGTAGCCCTGGAGACGGGGATTTTCGATGTCCTCTCCCAGGACGATGAGCAGCCAGTCCCCGCCGTCGCTGACAGAACCGGAGGCGGTATAGTGGGTCACATCCCCCGTCTCCCGGCTCATACCTTGGAAGCCATACTGCAGCACGGTGGTCTCCGCTGGGTCATAGGTGAACTCCAGAGCAAGGGTGGCGGCGTCCTCCCCCGCCGGTCCCCGCTGGCCGGACACGGTGTAGACGATGGCCTCCATGCCGCTGAGTTCCTCCGGACCGTCCAGGGCGGCGGACAGATAGCCCTCGTCCGCCAGCAGCTCCGCCCAGTTCTCCCACATGGCGCTCTCCTCCCGGCTCATGGCGGCCCCAACCGCCATGTCCGCCGCTGTCGTCCTGCCGTCCACGGTGATCGCCGGGGCGTCCAGATCCCGCAGATTCCCCGCCACCGGATAGAGCAGGGTGACGGTCTGATCCGTGTCGGCGGAATTGGTGAGAGTGTAGCGGTCGGTGACGCCGATGCGCCAGCGATCCTCCCAGGTATCTGTGTCCTCCCCGTAGCCGGTAAAGTCCAGCGCCACCGTCCGCTCCGCCGTGACGGCGTCGTTTTGCTCCCTAAGGGTCAGGGACAGGATGGGCCCGGCGGGATCGGTGAAGGAGGGCTCGGAGGCGATGGTTTCCTCATCCGCCGCTGTGCCGTTCTCCTGGGTGTCCCCCCAGCTGCTGCCATCGCTGCCGCCGGCGTCGCCGCCGTTAGCCGCCATATCAGCTGACATCCCCCCCAGGCCGCCGGAGGCGAACAGGGCTCCCAGGCCGATGACCACCGCCAGGCAGGCGGCCAGGGCCGCCCACCGCCGCAGACCCACGCGCCTGCGCACGAACCGGTAGGTCTGGGCCGCCTCGATGAGGTCGTCCTTCAGCTCGGTGACAGCCTCGAAGATCACTTCGCTCCTTCTGCTCATACGGCGATCCCCTCCTCCTCCAAGTAGCGCCGCAGGCTCTCCCGCAGGCGCAGCAGCCGCTTGGTCATGGCATTGGGGGCCATGCCCGCCTCCCCCGCCAGGTCCTTCACGCTCTCTCCGTTCCAGTAGCGGCGGATGAACACCGCCCGGTCCGCCTCCCCGCAGCCCCGGAGCCACCGGCCGATGAGGTCCGCCAGCTCCCGGGCGTCCGCTGTCCGCTGGACGGTGTCCGGGGCAGGAACGCAGTCCTCCAGCTCGCTGAGGAGCACCTCTATGCCCGCAAACCGCTTTTGGGCGTGGCGGGCGCGGTAGCGGCTGAGGGACAGATTGCGGACGATCCGGCCCAGATAGGCCCGGAGGCTGTCGGGCCGGGTGGGCGGAATGGTATCCCAGGTCTTTCCGTAGGCGTCGCTGACGCACTCCTCGCTGTCCTGGAAGCAGCTGAGGATATTCATGGCGATGCGCAGGCAGAAGGGGCCGTACTTCCGGTCGGTCTCCGTGATGGCCTGCTCGTCCCGCCGCCAGTACAACTCAATAATCTTCAGATCTTCCATGGCGCGCTTCTCCTTTCACCCTTCACTCTCTACGACGCCAAAGGGCCGCCGGTTCTGCCACCAGTATAACAAATTTTTCAGGAAAGGGAAGAAAAAGCCTCGCAGAGTTTGCGCTGAATGGCGCAAATCAAATGAAATCCATTTTCTTTTGCGACCAGGTTCCCTCCTCGCGGCATAGCCGATCTTCGCGCTAAGAGCCTCGGTGCGCTCGGTTGCGCTCCGAAACGCGCCTGCGGGCGCGATGTGGCCTACGCGGAAAACATGCCACCGGCATGTTTTCTGATCGCTGCGGCGGCGGAGAAAATACTTTGCAGCTCGCAAGTGTGGGAATGGTCCGCTATAAGTGGACCATTCCTGCGCGCGGCGAGCTGTGCCGCTGTCGAAAAAGTGGCCAAGGCCACTTTTTCGACAGACAGAAAGCCGCAGAGAGGTTGTCTCTGCGGCTTACTATATCACAAGAGGGATACCACGGCCTGCCAAGGGTATGACCCAAGGGGCTTTTTCTGTGGATGTTCGCGGCACTCATCTCCTTTCCTTCCGGTTAAAGCGAGCGGGGACGTCTCCCCGTTTATGTTGTGTTCCCTGTTGACACCGTCAGAATATGCCATCTTTTTGAACCGGGTGTGGACCGAAGGTAAACAAATCGTGAACATGTAGCCTGCACAAAAAAGTGGTAGCTTTTACAGGTTCCTTTTGGTATAATGCTATAAAGAACCGTCCCCGCCCGGGACCCAAGGAGGAACAACTATGAAGCAGTACATCATGGCATTGGACGCCGGCACCACCAGCAACCGCTGCATCCTGTTTGACCGGGAGGGCAACGTGTGCACCATGGCCCAGAAGGAATTCCGCCAGATTTTCCCCCAGCCGGGCTGGGTGGAGCACAAGGCCCCGGAGATCTGGGCCACCCAGCTGGGCGTAGCGGTGGAGGCCATGGGAAACTTAGGCGTCAGCGCCAAGGATATCGCCGCCATCGGCATCACCAATCAGCGCGAGACCACCATTGTCTGGGACAAAAATACCGGCGAGCCGGTGTACAACGCCATTGTCTGGCAGTGCCGCCGCACCAGTGAATACTGCGACCAGCTGAAGGATCAGGGCCTCACCGAGTGGTTCCGGGAGAAAACCGGTCTCGTCATCGACGCCTACTTCTCCGCCACCAAGCTCAAATGGATTCTCGACAACGTGGAGGGGGCCCGGGAGCGGGCGGAGCGGGGGGACCTGCTGTTCGGCACCGTGGACACCTGGCTCATCTGGAAGCTTACCGGCGGCCGGGTCCATGTGACGGACTACTCCAATGCCTCCCGCACCATGCTCTTCAACATCCACACCCTCCAGTGGGACCAGGAAATTCTGGACAAGCTCCAAATCCCCGCCTCCATGCTGCCCACAGTGATGCCCAGCAGCTGCGTCTACGGGGAGACGGACCCGGGCCTCTTCGGCGGGGCCATCCCCATCGCCGGAGCCGCCGGCGACCAGCAGGCCGCCCTCTTCGGTCAGGCCTGCTTCGACACCGGAGACGTGAAGAACACCTACGGTACCGGCTGCTTCCTCCTCCTCAACACCGGCGACACCCCCATTCCCTCCCGCAGCGGCCTGGTGACCACCATCGCCTGGGGCCTGGGGGATAAGGTAACCTACGCGTTGGAGGGCTCCATCTTCACCGCCGGCGCCGCCATTCAGTGGCTCAGGGACGAGATGTTCCTCATCGAGTCCGCCGCCGACTCGGAGTACCATGCCAACAAGGTGCCCGACACCAACGGCTGCTATGTGGTGCCCGCCTTCACGGGTCTTGGCGCCCCCCACTGGGACCAGTACGCCCGGGGCGTCATTGTGGGTCTCACCCGGGGGGTGAACAAAAACCACATCATCCGGGCCACCCTGGAGTCCATCGCCTACCAGGTCAACGACGTTTTGAAGGCCATGTGGGTGGACAGCTCCATCCCCCTCAACAGCCTTCGGGCCGACGGCGGCGCCGCCGCCAACAACCTCCTCCTCCAGATCCAGGCGGACATCATCCAGGTGCCCATCAACCGCCCCCGCTCTGTGGAGAGCACCGCCACCGGTGCGGCCTATCTGGCGGGTCTCGCCGTGGGCTTCTGGAAGGACCAGGAGGAGCTGCGGGAGCGGTGGGGCATCGACCGCACCTTCATGCCCCAGATCTCCAAGGAGGAGCGGGACAAGATGGTCCAGGGCTGGAACCGGGCGGTGATCCGCTCCTTTGACTGGGCCCGGTAACCCCCTGCCTTGACAACTGGTTCCCGAAGCCTGCGGCTTCGGGAACTTTTTCGTCCAAAAAGCGGCCCGCCGGGTAGGAAACCGGCGGGCCAGGGAGGATGTATCTACGCCGTTTGCGCGCACAAGTCAAACGGGAGATCGCAAGCTTATTGGGCGGCAAAGCCGCTGCCGAAGGCCCTGCACCGGGCGAGGCCGTCGTCGTCGGGGGCGTCGTTGATCATCAGCCCCTCCCCGCGGTAGAGGTCCGCCCCGGCCTTGGCCGTCCGGTCCTGCCAATCCCGCATCCACTGGCCGTCGCCCCAGCCGTAGGAGCCGAAAAGGGCCACCTTTTTCCCGGAGAGCTTCCCCTCCAGGGCGGTGAAGAAGGGCTCGAACTCGCTCTCCTCCAGCACCTCGTCCCCCATGGCGGGGCATCCCAGAGCAAGAAGATCACAGTCCGACGCTTCGTCGGGGGTGATGTCCGACACGGTGCACAGCCGCACCTCCGCCCCGGCCTCGCGGCCTCCCTGAGCGATGGCGGCGGCCATGGCCTCCGTGTTTCCGCTGGCGGACCAATAAATTACATACATCTGGCGCATCGTATACCTCCAAAAAATTTCAATGGGTCTCTTCCTCCTGCCCCTTTACCGGATGAAACATCTCCAGCAGGGGACACACGGCAAGACGGCGGCACAGGGCGTCCCGGCAGTGGTCGTAGCGCTGGAACCGGCGGCAGGCCGCCTCCCGGTCACCATAGACCTTCCACCGGCCCGAGAGCTTGTAGTTTTGTCCCCGGTGGCGGCAGAAGCCCTCCACGTCCTCCGGGGGATACCCCAGGAACAGGCCGATCTCATGGGGGAACGTCTCCCCCTCCAGCCGCTCCACCAGCCGCTCCAGCAGCGCCTCCGCCCCGCCCTCGGAAGGATATCCCGCCTGCTCCAGCAGGGCCCGCACCCGTGGACAGTCGAGACACCGCTCCAGGCAGGCGGGGCGGTACACCAGCAGCAGCGTCCGCTGCGCTCCCCGGCGCAGCGCCCGCAGCCGAATCCCCCGCCGGGCCAGATCACCGGCGTACCGCTCCACCTCCCCGCAGGCGGCGTTGGGCCAGGTGAACAGGTCCGCCGCCTTGATGCCCGCAAGGGAAGGGGCACAGTGGTAGGCCAGCGCCCCTTCAAAGGTTCTCGGATGGTCCATCTCTCCGCTGCCTCCCCTCTTCTGTTAGTTTTAGCTAACTTCTCCGTCTGAAAAATGCGGGGCCTTGTCCCGCCGCGTTTGTGTTAGTATCAACTAACTGCAAAAAGTGTACCACAACGCAACCCTGCTGTCAACCGCTTTTTTGCCCCTTCTCTGGGAAGATTTACAGCTTGCCCCTCCCCCCCATCCTCCTGTATACTCGTAGCCGTATCACGAGAGAAAGGAGGAACGAGTATGAAACCCAAGCTATTGACCTGCCTGCTGGCCCTTCTGGTGATCTTTCTGGCCTCCGGACGGGCCGGCGCCATGGCGTTGGAGGTGGATGGCCAGGTGGTCAGCACCGCCGTCCAGGTGAAGGACGGGGTATCCTACGCCCCTCTGCGGCAGGTGCTGGCAGGCCTGGGGGACTGGGAGATCACCTGGGACAACAGCATCCGTACCGCCAAGGCCAAGGGAGAGCTGTTCACTCTGGCCTTCCCGGTTGGGAGCAAGACTGCCCTGGTGGACGGCTACGCCTTCGATCTGGGGGCGCCCATTTACCTTTTCAACCACACCACCTATGTACCGGTGCGGGCGGCGGCCAACCTGGCTGGGGCCGAGGCCGTCTGGAACGGGCGGAACAAGCCTATTACCCTGGTCCCCCGGACTACATACCGCAGCCACTCCCAGGAGGATTTCTACTGGCTCAGCCGCATCATCAGCGCTGAGAGCCAGGGGGAGTCTCTGCTGGGCCAGCTGGCGGTGGGCCACGTGGTGCTCAACCGGGTGGAGGACGCCCAGTTCCCCTCCACCATCAAGGAGGTCATCTTCGACACCCAGTACGCCGTGCAGTTTGAGCCGGTGGCCAACGGCTCCGTCTACTGGGAGCCCACGGCCCGGAGCATCCTAGCGGCCAAAATGGTGCTCAACGGCACCCGGGTGGTGGACCGGTGCATGTACTTCTACGCCCCGGCTCTGTCCGAGGGAACCTGGATCAACCAGAACCGGACCTACTACACCACCATCGGCTGCCACAAGTTCTACTTGTAAAAAGAGCGTGAGGGCGGTACAATGGGGGCAAATGTATCCGCAGGAGGTATCGCTATGCTGCTCTCCCAACAGCCCCGCACCCATTTCAACCGTCCCCAGCTGCGGGAGGTGATCTGTCAGCTCCGCTTTCCCGCCATTCTGACCATCGACACCCAGGAGCCCGCCGCCTTTCAGGAGGCCATCCGCCGGGAGTTTCCCCGGTATGCCCGCAAGCAGGACCGTGTGGCCCCCAAGGTAACTCTGGTGAACGGCGCGCCCCAGGTGGAGAACCAACCCTCGGTGACCAACCACACCTTCGTATCCCAGGACAACAAGTGGAAGCTGAATCTGACCCGGGAGTTCATCTCTCTGTCCACCCTGGCCTATGGCGGGTGGGAGGAATTCGCCCACCGGCTGGATCTGCCTCTGGCCCAGTTCATCCGCACCTACAACCCCGCTTTTTTCCAGCGGCTGGGGCTGCGGTATGTGAACCTGTTTTCCAGAAGGGACCTGGGGCTGGAGGAGGAACCCTGGAGCGAGCTGTTCACCGACCCCTATCTGGGCATTCTCTCCCAGGAGGACGTGCGGGAGGAGGCCACCGTCAAGTGCAGCGTGGATTTTGACACCGCACTGGACGGCAGCTGCCGGGCGAGAGTCCACGCCGGTCCCGGACTCATCAAAGCCAATACGCCCAACGTCCCCCAGGACAAGGAGGTCAAGTTCGTTTTGGACCTGGATCTCTTCATGGGCGGCGAGCTGGCCCCGGCCTACGCCGCCGGAGCCCTGGAGACCCTCCATGCCCATTCCACGGAGCTGTTTTTAGGGGCCCTCACCGACAAGTTATACCGGGCCATGGAGCCCCGGTAATCCCCTGAATCAAAAAAAGATCCCTCCTGAGGAGGGATCTTTTTTTGCGTTGTCACAGGGCGGCCACGTAAGCCATGCCGAAGGCCCCGGGCCCCACGTGGGTGCCGATGGTGGCGCCGATGCGGCAATCGTGGAGACGGCTGGGCAGGGTGTTCTGCTGGCGCAGCAGGGGGATCAGCTCCTCCTTCTTCTCCACGTCGCTGGTGTAGAGGAAATAGGAGGGGAAGGCGTCGTCCACGGGGTTGTTGGCGATGAGCTTCAAAAAGCTCTTGGTGGCGGCCCCCATGCCGAAGGCCTTGGAGGCCACGGTCACCCTGCCGTCCTTCACGGCGATGATGGGCTTGAGCCGGGACACGGTGCCGATGGCCGCCTGGGCGGCGGAGAGACGGCCCCCCTTCCGGAGATACTCCAGCGTATCCACCACGGCGTAAATCCGGATACGGTCCTTCAGCCGGTTCACCTCGTCGGCGATGCTGCCGGCGTCCAGGCCGCTGTCCCGCAGCTTGCAGGCGTAGTTGATGAGAATCTGCATGCCCGCAGTGGCGGTGATGGAATCCACCAGGAAAACCTGGTCATAGCCGCACATCTGCTTGGCAATGAAGGCGCTCTGGAAGGTGCCGCTGAGGGTGCCGGACAGCAGGATGCACACCACGCTGTCTCCGGCGTCCCGGGCGGCCTCAAACTCCTGGAGGAAGACCTCCGGAGAGGGCTGGGAGGTGGTGGGGTGGTACTCCCCGGCGGTGAGGAGCTTGTAGAAGAGATCGTGGCTCAGGTTCTTGCCGTCGTAGTAGGAGGCAGGGCCGAAGTGGACGCTGATGGGGATGGTGGTCACCCGGCGGATCTGGGCCTTCTCGGCGGGCATGTCGGACGCGGAGTCGGTGATGATGCGCACAGCCATGGTACGGTACCTCCATAAAAAGTCTGGGGGGAACCCCCGATTACATGGAAAAGGAGCGGCGAGGGTCCCCGGCGCTCCTGCGGTTGTTTCCAAGGTGACTATAGACGGGGCCGGAGAAAAAGTCAAGAATAACTTTGAATTTTTTCCATTTTTCAGAGAAAACACGGAACAAAATCCCAAAATCTTCGTCTCATTGTATAGAATGGCGGAAGGAGCCCCGGGACGGTTGACGGCGCCGCCGCCGGAATGGTATGATGCGGATAGGAAAAAGGAGGGACCCGCCATGAAACGCCGCGGACTGTTGCTGCTGTTTGCCCTGGCGCTGTGCCTGTGCGCCTGCGCCTCCAGGGAGGAGCAGGAGAACGCCCCGGAGGAGAACGCCGCGGAGCGCCTGGAAACCTCCGCAGAGGCCCCGGTGAACCCCTTGGAGGACATGGAGGACCCGGCGGAAGAACCCCCGGAGGAGAATCCGGAACGTCTCACAGAGGCTCCGGAGCACTCTTCGGAGCCCTCGGAGAACACCGTGCAGGCCCCCGGGGAGGATGGAGAGGACCTGGGGACTCTGCTCCAGCCCAACGACAAGGAGCCCTTTACCTTTTATCCCTTTACCCTGGACGGAGAGGAGAGGGAGATCTGGTCGGAGGAGACCACGGCATGGCTGCTGGAGCGGCTGGGGCCGGTGGAGGAGGAGATCTCCATTCCGGAGTACGACGGCATGGAATTGTACAAGGTCTACCGCCTGGCGGGGGGCAGCGAGATGTGGTGCACCACCGACAGCGCGAACCGGACCACGCCGGAGGTAACGACACAGCTGTGCGTGGCCACCGACGCCGTGGCGGTCTGCGGCATCCGGGTGGGAGACCCCTGGACAAAGGTGGCGGCGTCCTACCGGATCAACGAGCCCCGGCGGACGGAGGATTCCTGGGGCGCGGAGGGTTGGCTTCTCTACGGGGAGATCGGGCACATGAAGACCTACGGGTTTCTGGCCCTCGATGAGGAGGGACGGCCCGCCTATCTATTCTATGGGAATGAACGCTCTCTCTGGTTCGCCCTGGACAAGGACGGGGCGGTGAAGGAGATCTGGTACAACGACGGCGGCGGTCTGGGCGGGCACTATGAGGCGCCGGAGACCCTCTATCCCTATGACGGCATTGCCGGCGGAGGGGCGCTCTCCTGCCGCGGGTGGCTGCAAAGCGACGTGCGCAGGCCCCTGTCCGCCGACTATATCACTCTGGACGGCGCTGTGGTCACCGTCTCCTACCGGATGCTGCCCACGGAGTCGGCGGACCGGTTCGCCGCGGACCGGGCGGCGGAGATGCAGGACGCCGTCGTCCTCCTCCTGGGCTTCCCGGAGGCGGAAACGGTGCGGTTCGTCTATTGGGACCCCCTCCATGACGACCGCTTCTCCGAGACGGCCATCACCCGGGACATGGCCGAGGAGGCCCTGAAGGCCCCCATCGCCGTCCCCGCGGACGGGGACTGGAGCGCCTTTGACCGGCAGCTGCGCGCGGCCGGCTGAGGGCGGCGATCCCCGTGACACAGACAGAAAAGGAGGACCCAGCCATGAAACGACACGGACTGCTGCTGCTTGCCCTGGCGCTGTGCCTGAGCTTGTGCGCCTGCGCCCCCAAGGAGGAGGAAACGGGCCCGGAGAAGGAAGCGGTAAACCTGGAGGACCTCCTCCAGCCCAACGACAAGGAGTCCTTCGGCTTTTTTGACCCCGCCGTCAACGGGGAGCCTGTGATGGATGAGGACTGGAAGGAGCTTCCCGCCGCCTATTTTCTGGACCTTTTCGGGGAACCCTCCGAGATCACCCTGCTCCCCACATTATATACCTCGGGATGGGACCTGGAGAAAGTCTACCACTTTGCAAACGGCTGTCAGCTGTGGGTCTCCGTGGAAGACGACTGGGAGACGCCCGGCACGGTCTGGAACTTCTGCGTAGCCGGCCTTTCGGAGACGGACCTCAACGGCATCCGCATCGGAGACGGTCTGGAGAAGGTGCTGGACACCTTCCAGATCGGTGAGGCCCAGCGCCGCACCCGGGAGGACGGCAGCGAGGTATGGATGCTCTACGGCGAAGAGCGCCATGAGGGGACCTACGGCCT
Organism: uncultured Oscillospiraceae bacterium; assembly: GCA_944386975.1. GTDB lineage: Bacteria > Bacillota > Clostridia > Oscillospirales > Oscillospiraceae > CAJFPI01. The sequence continues at coordinate 42,560 of CALXDC010000020.1, forward strand.
CATCGAGATGGAGGAGGACCGCCCCACCCGGGTGCTCTACAGCAGCGAGGGCTTTTTCCTGGTCTTTCCCCTGGACGAGGAGGGGAAGGTCTCCCAGCTCTGGTACAGCCGCAACGCCTGGCTGGGTCCCTATCCCATCCCCGAGACCCTGTATGACTACGACCTGATCCTGGACTACGCCTCCCGGGAGGGGGCGGCCGCCTGCCAGGGGCATCTGCAGGGGGATCTCCGCAAGCCCATGGCGGATACGTACATCACCCAGGAGGGGACGGCCGTCACCGTCCGCTACCAGATGCCCCGGATGGAGGCGGGGGACCGGTTCACCGCAGACCGGACAGCGGAGATGCAGGACGCCGTTCTGATCTTCCTGGCAAGTCCGGAGGCGGAGACGGTGCAGTTCGTCTACGAGTATCCCCTCTACGACTATCGCTTTTCCGAAACAGCCATTACCCGCGACATGGCCAAGGAGGCCCTGGGGGCTCCTATCTCCGCCCCCGCGGACGGGGACTGGAGCCGGTTTGACCGGCAGCTGCGGGAGGTCTACTGGTATCCGGAGACTGCCGACGGCGTGGACTTCGACCGCATTCTGGAGGAGGCGGGAGACCCCCTGCGCAGCAACGGGCAGGAGCCCCTGACTACTCCCCTGCTGGGGGACACGCCCCCCTGGAAGCTCTCCGAGGATGGGGCGGCGGCCCTGCTGGGGACCCCGGTATCCCAGGAGGACACACCGGTCTTTGACGGGGCGGCGGTCTACCGGATTTTCACCTACCCCGGCGGCTCCATGTCCGGCGGCTGGGTGGAATCCGGCGGCAAGGTGGAGAGCATCGGTGCGCTATACCTCACCGGGGATGTCTCCCAGACCTTCTGCGGCATCCGCATCGGAGACAGCGCCGACACGGTGCTCCGTACCTTCCAGGTGGAAAATGCCCGGGAGTCCATCCTGCTGGAGTACGGCGAGGAGCGGGCCATGGTCCTCTACGGCGAGGTGATCCACATGGGCACCTTCGGCTATGCCGCCAAGGGGGAGGACGGGCGCTACACCAGCATCGTCTACGGAGCCGGGGAGGCCGGGGTGGTGACCTTCTTCCTGGATGGGGCGGAACAGGTGTCCGCCATCCGCTTCCAGATGGAGGACCATATGCGTCTGCCGCCTGAGGAATAAGGAAAAAGACAGCCGGGCTT
>CALXDC010000021.1 GCA_944386975.1 uncultured Oscillospiraceae bacterium
TCAAGGGCTGGAAGGCTCCCAATCAGTTGGTAAGGATGAGGTCGGCGGTTCGAATCCGCCCAGCAGCTCCAGAAAAAGTCCTGCAATCTCAATGATTGCAGGACTTTCTCTTTTTGCCGGATGGGCTTGGAATAGTCAGATTTTACGGTTTGGTTACCGGTTGGCTACTATTCTTTCTGCAGCCCCGTTTTGGAAAGCGGTTTCTGCAGTTTTTCAAAAAGCCGGAGGTTTAAAGAAACATTTCTTCTGTCCCTGTCTTCGAAAATTTCAGCCACTGCGCAAGGGCATAGGATGTATTCCGCTTTGTGTGGGCTTCGTAGATATCGGTGTTTTTCGGGGCTGCGTCAGTAATCGAGATCTCTAATTATTATAAAATTATAAAAATGACCCACACCAACAGGTGTGGGCCGCAGCGGTTCTATGCTGAAAAAGATCACGTCAGATTGCGGAAGGCTCATGGATCTGTTCCGATGTGTCCGCTCCGCCTCAGACTGTCTCCGAAAAGAGACGGTAAATGCGAACCATGGTGAGGAGGCTCTGCTCATTGGAGTAGGTTCCGGTGGGGGCGAAGCGACTGTCCCCCACACCAGTCATTATGCCAGAGGAACACATGGCGCGGACGCTTTCCAAGGCCCAGACGGCGCATTGCGCGCTGTCGCGAATCTCCGGCGATTCCCCCTGAAGAAGAGGGAGTTCCAGCGCCTGACACAGCCTGTAGAGCATGACGGCAGCCTCCTGGCGAGTGATCGCACCCTCCGGATCGAAGCTGTCCGCACTCTTTCCGGTGACGACGCCCATCAGAAAGAGCTTGACAATGGCCTCACGGGCGCTGATTCGGGATGTCACGTCGGTGAAGGGGTTGTGCTGATGCATTTGATCCATGGGGTACTGGGGGTAGAGTTCCTCCCAGGAGTCCTGCCGCTGTGCCCAGACAGTTTCCGCCAGCTCATAGGCCGCGGCAGCGAAGTCCTGCCGGGTAGTACCGGACTGGTATCCCGGATGAAACGGTGTTCCCAGGGAGGTAAAGACTCCGGAGGGGAAGAGCATCTGATAATCCGAAACCCCGTCCCTGGCCCAACTGCTGGGCTGGGACAGCGTGATGTCGGGAAACTGAGAGAGAGGGACACCAAACGCGTCGGATAGAAGCTGGCGGGCATATTGGAGCTTCCGGATAACCGGGGCGTCCGGCCGGCATAGAGACAACTCCTGGATCATCTCCGGCCTGGCCAGCAGATAGGAGACGGAATCAGCAAAATCTTCCTCAAAAGCGGTGGAGGCATAAGAGGTGATGAATATATCCTTCAGGAAGGCGCCTCCATAGGCTGCGCCCTGGTTGAGGGCGGTCCATCGGGCCTCTATCTCCGCCGCGCTGTACATGCTGTTCAGTAAGGTCATGTGGAGGAGATGGGCGTACTCGTGGGCGAATACTTCGGGGGTCACGTCATAGAGGCGGATCATGATATCGTAGGGAGAATATTGTCCGGCAGTGGTCCAACTGACAGAGGGATCGTCTTCCCTGCCGAGGAGGATGGTGAGTGTCTTTCCCCTGGCGGTCAAAGCGGTCCGTGCCTTTTCATAGAGAGCGGCGGGAATGGTCTCTATGGCCTTCTCCAGATGAATTATCTGGCACAGCTGCATGTCAAGAGGACGTTCCGGCGTCTCTTCTACGATCACAATGCCGAATCGTTTCTCCACGGCTGTTTTGCGGGCCTGGAGCTGCAGGGCGACTTCCTCCCGGGTTGGGGCTTCCTCTGCCGGGACCCACTCATAGTCTCCGTCCTCGTTGCAGACATAAGACCACTTAACCTGCCCTGAATCATCGTAGACCGGGATCCACTCCCACTGGCCCCAAGCAGTCTCGATCTGGATCGCTGTATACCGTTTCTCTCCCGTGTTGGGGTCAATCTCATAGCGCATGGAGCCCACCTCAATGGCCGAAACCGGACAGCACAGGCAGGACAGCAACAGTACAAGGGCAGTCAACCATGAAACGATTTGCTTCATTTATATTTCCTCCTTACATCCGCACAACTTCAGACGGCTGCGCGCACGCAGCTGGTTATACCTATGGTAAACGGAAACCAGGCAAAATACAAGATAATTATAAAAATATAAAATTTCAGACACACGGCAGATCAAAAATTCCGAGGCCCTACCGAATCTCCGCCTCTTGATGGGAATAGAGCGGCTCGTGGATCATCCGATAGAGACTCCCTTTTTGCTGCGATTCCGGATTTTTCCGGCTTTCCCATCATCGCAGGAGGAGAGAGATGCGTGTTTGGCAACTTTTTTCGCCAGAGTGCGGATTTCCGGCTCATTCAGCAGAATACCGTGGCCATTCTGGTGGAGGCTGACGGCACCGAGGAGGTCATCAAGACCAGCCTCACCACGGAGAACGGCGTGGCCGTTTCCCTCTCCGACGGCGACACGGTGAAGATCGTGGACAACAGCAAGGACTTTACCGATGTGTCTGGCACCTACTGGGGTGCGGAGGCCGTGGACTTCGCCGCGAGTCGCGAGCTGTTCTCCGGTACCAGCGCCACCACCTTCGAGCCCAACGCCGCCATGACCCGGGCCATGATCGTCACGGTGCTGGCCCGGCTGGACGGGGTGGACACCACCAAAGGCGACACCTGGTATGAGGCGGGCAGCAGTGGGCCATGGCCAGCGGCATCTCCGACGGTACCAACATGGAGCAGAGGCTGACCCGGGAGCAACTGGCCACCATGCTGTACCGCTACGCCCAGGGCGCGGGCTGCGACGTGACCAATATGCGGGACCTGGGCAACTATCCCGACGCCGCTAAGGTCAGTTCCTACGCGGTGGAGGCCCTGCAGTGGGCCACCGGCGCGGGGCTTATCACCGACATGGGCGACGGCACCCTGAATCCTCAGGGCAGCGCCACCAGGGCTCAGGTGGCCACGATCCTCATGCGGTTCCTGGCACTGTAAAACGAAATCCAACAGTCCAAAGGCAAGGGCCGGAGGCATTCGCCTCCGGCCCTCCTGTCATGTCTCCAGGAGTGAGCGAGGGACCATCTTTGGGAGTAGAATCCGCATGGAATTATAGGCTCTGTTAGCGCAACGGAAAGCACAGCCGCTTTTCATCATCAGTCTTTCCCTCTCCCTGCCTTGTTTTGTTTACAGTCCCCCAATTTTTGCGCCATGGAAGAACTGTCTGCAGATGCAGGACGGTAATTGACAGTAAAAAGCATGGACAAGTGTACAGGTGAATAGAGATCGCTGCCAAAGATTTGAAAAGTGCGGTTGCCTCTGGTCACCAATGATGGAGTAGCACCATTCTTTGTTAACACTGTACGAAAAAGATAGCGGAGAACCGCTGTAGAAACGGTCTGGCAGAAGGAAGAAGAATGAAAAGGCTGCGGGGTGGTTCGAGGACTTTTGCGCTATGTCAAGAGTAAACTGGAACATAAGAGAAAAGTGAAGATGGCAAGAGGTTAACTTGACTTTCTTTCGGAAAGTTAAGGTTATTGACTTCTGATAGTTGAGATTCTCGAAAAATAAGTTGACATTCCTGCAAGAATCTATAAAATAGTAACTGGGAGGTGAATCTCTATGGTGGAAACTGAACTAAAAGAACTGCTTGACAAGATTCAGAATCGAAAATGTGAAGAGCAGGTTGTGGAAGTGAAGGCAGCACATAAGGGCTGTCCGGAAAAGTTATATGATACTTTGTCCTCATTTTCCAATCAGGACAGCGGCGGAACGCTGGTGTTTGGCCTGGACGAGAAACAGAATTATGCCAAAGTAGGCGTATACGACCCACAGGATCTGCAAAAAAAAGTGATGGAGTACGGTGAGCAGATGACGCCGTTTGTCCGACCTGTTTTTACCGTATATGCAGAAGAGGAAAAGGTGTTCGTTTCTGCGGAGATCCCCCCGGTAGATGTGACAGAGAGGCCCTGCTTCAAAACTGCGAAAGGCCGGCTACAGGGGTCCTATATCCGCGTGGGAGACGCGGATAAACCGATGACTGAATATGAGGTTTACAGTTACGAGGCATTCCGCAAAAAATATCGGGACGATATTCGGGAAGCGGTGGGGGTGTCCATAGAAACGCTGGATCCGATAAAATTGGAGGACTATCTTCTGCGGAGAAAAAAGAACCGTCCGCACCTGGATACCGTCCCCACGGAACAACTCTATGAGCTGACAGGGATTTTGAAGAGCGGAAAGGTGACCTTATCTGCGGTTATGCTGTTCGGCTATTATCCGCAGGCATATTTTCCACAGTTGAGTGTAATCGCTACCTGTGTGCCCGGCACAGAGGTGGGAATTTTGGATGAAACAGGACACCGTTTTACCGACAGCCGCCGGATTGAGGGAACACTTCCGGAGATGCTGGAGGGAAGCCTGGCGTTTGTCCGCACCAATATGCGGACGGCCACTACGATTGATCCCAAAACAGGAGTGCGGAGGGATACCCCGCAATACCCTATGGATGCTGTCCGGGAAGCGGTACTGAACGCCCTGGTCCACAGAGATTACAGCATCCATACCGAGGGGATGCCCATTCAGTTGACGATGTATACAGACCGACTGGAAATCTCAAGTCCCGGCGGACTTTATGGCAGGCTGACAGTGGATCAACTGGGGCATGTACAGCCGGACACCAGAAATCCTGTCATGGTCACAGCCATGGAGGTGCTGGGGCAGACAGAAAACCGCTATTCGGGAATTCCGCGTATCCGACATGCTATGGCGGAATTGTCTCTGCCGGAGCCTGTTTTTTCGGATCGCAGAGGCACCTTTACCGTTACGCTCTATAATCGGCGGGAGATAGTGCAGCAAGAACAGAAGGAAAGAGTAGTAGAAGAAAAACAGCAAAATGTTGCTTACGATCCCAGAGGTCTACTTGCCTTCTGTCAGGAGCCCAAAACCCGAAAGGAAATCATTGCATACCTGAATATTTCCTCGGAACAGTACGCTTTGCGCAAATATTTGGACCCGTTGGTGCAATGCGGAGCGATCCAATTGACTATTCCAGAAAAACCAAAAAGCCGGAAACAAAAGTATGTGACGGCTGCAAGAAAAGACTAAACTGGTGGGGTGGAAGTACTTCTATTTCGCCTGCATGGGAGTGCTTGACGGCGGACGGAAAGGACAGCCATTAAAGAAAACGCCGCGCTGACCACACAACCAGCCACAGACGGAGGCGGAACAAACGGAAAACCTGCAATTCAAAAGTGCTGGAAAGTAATCTGCCCGGAGCAGAAATGACTATAAATCACGCGAGAAGATTAGAAAAACTAAAAATTTTGCGTTGGTAAGGATAAGGTCAGCGGTTCGAATCCGTCCGGTAGCTCCAAAAAGCCTTGAAAACCGAAGTTTTCAAGGCTTTTTTGTTGCAATTTTTGATTTTTCGGTGTTGGCCAAAATGTGGGTCAGTTGGTTGACCCACACGGGGAAAGGGTTAAAGAGTGCCGGATGGGAAGGTTGCGCTTCCCGTCCGGCCTTTTTCTCTGCCTTACATGACCTGTGCCATAAAGCTGCCCATCGTTTGAGCGGCTTCGTCCTGCTTCTGCCGTGTGGCGTGGGTGTAGGTGCGGAGGATGAATCCGGCGTCGTAGTGGCCCAGCATGGAGGACACGGTTTTTACATCCACGCCGTTCTGGAGGGCTGTGGTGGCAAAGGTGTGCCGCAGATCGTGGAAGCGGATGTGGGGCCGTCCTGCGTCCTTTAGGATCTTCTTATGGAGGTTGACCACCGAATCTGGGTGGTACATTTCCCCGGTGATGGGAGAGGGAAACAGGTAAGTGCTGTTCGGGTGCTTGTCGTGCTCCTGGATCAGCAGCTCCACCGCTGTCTGCGGGATGGACTCCAAGCGGACGGAATTCTCCGTCTTGGGCCGGGTGAGTTCCAAGGAGCCGTCCGGGTTGCGGACATACTGTTTGTTGACCGAGATGGTTCTATTCTGGATGTCCACATCGTCCCAGCGTAGAGCCACCAACTCTCCCTTCCGAGGACCGCTGACCAATTCCGGATAGAACATGGGGAGCAGGTCCCTGGCTTTGGCTGCCTCCAGATATCTCCGTGTTCTTTTCAAAATTCAGAGAACAAAAATCTTGCGTTCCGGAAGCCGCTCTGTTGACGGTTTGCAGATGTAGTCGGTATTTTTCGGAACGTGGTGAGCCGCTGGACTGTTGTAGTAGTTTCGGCGGATTTCCTTATTTGTTCGAAAGATTGCTTATTCCGCTGCGGTTCCTCTTTCCATCGAATCTGCTGACGATGGGCTTCGATGAAACCTTGTGGCAAAGTCCTGGCGGCACTTTTCACGGCGAGTATCGACTTTGGTGGTAGGTATGCAGTTGTCGGAGTACAATCGCAGCCAGATAATAAGAACAAAATAAAAAGGTTACTTGAAAAATGGAAAAAGCAATGATATAATCAGCCGTTGTAACCCTACAAAATTTATAAGGAGGCCAATTTATGCGTTTTGCTCGCAAACGCCTGGGAGCGGCGGTCCTTTGCGCAGCACTGCTTCTGACGCTTCTGCCTGCCCGTATTTCGGCAGAGGAGACGGTACCTTATCTGGATGAAAGCGGTCAGGTGCAGACACAGGCCGATGTGACGGAAGTGACGTCAGGCGATACGGCCTGGAGTGACGGTTGGTATGTGATTCACGACGATGTGTGGATCGACGACCGGATTACGGTCACCGGCGAGGTTTCTTTGATCCTGGCGGATGCATGTAATTTGCATATCTACGGGGGAATTCGTGTCGGTGACGGCAGCAGTCTGACCATTTACGGGCAGGAGGCCGGTACCGGCGGAGTTTTGGCGGAGTCAGAAAATTCCGGCATTGCCGCAATTGGCGGCAACGCCGGTGAAGACGGAGGCACCATTGCCATCCATGGAGGAAGGGTAACTGCTGATAACATGGGAATGGGGTTTGGCGAGTCTGCCGGCGCCGCAGCAGGGATCGGCGGCGGAGCCGGTGGAGACGGCGGAACCATTACCATCACCGGCGGGACGATTCGCGCCACCGGCGGCCGCAACTATGAGCAGGGTGCCCAGGGCGCCGGGATCGGCGGCGGCAGCAACGGCGGCAGCGGGAGGATCACCATCACCGGCGGGATGATCTCCGCGTATGGCTATGGAATCGGCTGCGGCAGCAGCGGAACAGGAGGAACCGTATCCATTACCGGCGGATATTTCTCCCAGGGAGATTTGATGCAGAATACAGTCTGCGGCGCGGCCGTTGCGGAGGGCCTGTTTGTGAGCCTTCAGATGGTAGAGGGCCAAGCCTGGTACTGGGTGACTGATCGGGTAGGGGAGCTGTTCGTTTCCGGGGGAACCGCCGGGACGGACTATACCAGAGAAAACGGCGTTCTGACGATTCTGTCCGGTACTCCTTTGACAATTTCCGGCAGCGGATGGACCGCCAAGGAGCGGATTGTGGTCGGCAGCGGCGTGTCCGCCTCTCTGACCCTGGAAGATGTGGATCTCTTTACGGAGTCCGCACCTCTTGAAATACCTGCCGGCAGTATGCTGGAGCTTACGCTGGCCGGAGAGAATCAGTTCAGCGCTTCCAGAGGGGCGGGAGTTTTGAATCAAGGGGAGCTGACCATCCGGGGCGACGGCGCTCTGAAGGCGCAGGGCTCCTATTCCAAGGCCGGGATGGAAACCGCCGCGGGGACGCTGACCATCAACGGCGGCACGATTACTGCGGCCGGAGGCAATGGCGGCGCCGGAATCGGCGGCAGTTCCGGACAGAGCGGCGGGACCATTATGATCAATAACGGTGAGGTTATCGCTACCACCGGTACGTCCAGCCGCGCCGCCGGAGTCGGCGGCGGGGAAGGATCGGGGATTACCTCCGGCGGCAGCGGCGGGAATATTACCATCAACGGCGGCACCGTAACCGCAGTCGGCGGATACTGGGGCGCCGGAATCGGCGGCGGCGGCGCGCTGGGAGATTGGTACGGCACCACCAGCGGCAGCGGCGGAAAGATTACCATTACCGGCGGCATTGTAACCGCGACAGGCGATTTGGGCGCCGGAATCGGCGGCAGCTGCGGTACCTACCAGGGACGCGGCGGCAACAGCGGTGACATTCAGATCACCGGCGGCGTCGTCACGGCGACCAGCAACAGAGGCGCCGGAATCGGCGGCGGCGGCGGAACCGAAGCAGGCAGCGCGGGCAAAGGCGACACCATCACCATCAGCGGCGGCGTGGTTGTAGCTTCCAGCGCCGTAGGGGCCGGGATCGGCGGCGGCGGAGACGGTCATCAGCAGGGCGGCGCCGGCGGCGCCATTGTCATCAGCGGCGGCACCGTGACCGCCAAGAGTGACGGCGAGGGCCTGGGCATCGGCGGCGGTCCGAATGCAGACAGCGGTACCTTTTCTACCGGAGAAAGGGGCAGCGGAGTCATTCTTGCCACTGCCATCGGCGACCAGTCCGAAAAAGACAATTGGAGCGGTATGTTCTTTGAAGGAGATACCGACGGTACGATCTATGGGACCGCAGTGACGCCCACCGATGATTTCACAATTCCGGAGGATACCAATCTGGTCATCGGACCGGACCAGGAGGTGGTCATTCCGGCGGGTGTTACGGTCACTATTCTGGGAACCGCTGCAGGTGATATGACGCTGGAGAGCGGAGCAGGGGTCCAGATCGGAAACGGGCCCAAGGTCCAGGTGGGCGCCGGCGGCGGCACCGTTGTGTCCGGCCCGGCGGTGGCTCTGCCCGGCGGCGGCTCCGCTGCCATGACAGACGGGCAGGGCGGCGTCATCACAGTGACCATGCCGGAAAGCGGCGGTACGATTGCACCGGACGACGCCGGCCGTCTGACGCTGCCTGCCGGTTCCACGATCCAGACCGCCAACGGTCCGGCGATCACTGTGAGCGGTGAGAACGCCGCGGTGACGCCGGACGGGGCGGTGCAGGTCCCCGGCGGCGGCTCTGTCATTGTCACGTCCGGCCAGGGCAGTACTACAACGGTAACCCTGCCGGCGGAGGGTGGCGTTATTGTCCCCGAGGCGGAGGGAAATCTCCGCCTGCCCGGCGGCTCGGCTGTGCAGACCAACGGCGGACAGACCGTCACCATGCCGGAAAGCGGCGGGATTCTCCAGCCGGACGGCGAGCTCCGCTACATGGTGACCGTCCGCTTTGACAGCCAGGGCGGTTCTTCCGTTGCAAGCAAGGAGGTCACCGTCGGCACGCTGATCGACCAGCCGGAGGAGCCCACCCGGGACGGCTATACCTTTACGGGCTGGTATCAGGATGCGGAGTGCACCAAAGCCTGGGATTTTGCTGCGATGCCGGCTGCAGAGGACCTCACCCTCTATGCCGGTTGGAAAGCAATTTCTTCCGGGGGCGGCGGCTCCGGCTGGGGGACGATTCCTTCCGGCACCCAGCTGCCGCAGACCAATCCCTTTGAGGATGTGGCCAGGACGGATTACTACTATGACGCCGTGCTGTGGGCGGTGGAGCAGGAGATTACCGAAGGACTGACGGAAACAGCCTTTGGGCCGGACCGGGTCTGCACCCGGGCGCAGGTGGTGACGTTCCTGTGGCGCGCCGCAGGCTCCCCCAAGGCGGACGGCGCGGCCAATCCCTTCACCGATGTGTCCCCGGACGCCTACTACTATGATGCGGTGCTGTGGGCTGCGGAGAAGGGGATCACCGGCGGCACCGCTGCCGGTACCTTCAGCCCCAATTCCGCAGTTACCCGTGGGCAGACGGTGACCTTCCTGTACCGGGCGGCGGGCTCTCCCACGGTTTCCGGCAGCAGCTTTGCGGATGTGGCGGCAGACGCCTACTATACAGATGCGGTTGCCTGGGCGGCACAGGAGGACATCACCCCCGGTACCACGGCGGAGACCTTCAGCCCCGACCAGGCCTGCACCCGGGCGCAGATCGTCACCTTCCTTTATCGCGACCGGGCATGAACGGACGGAAGCTGACGCAGGCGGCGGGTTCCCCTACGGAATTCTGCGCGGTTATTCTGCCATAAAGCCGGATGTTCCAAGCCCGTCCGGCGACGGCTGTGAGCACACAATAAAAGATGGGCCGCGGAAACGAATGTTCCGCGGCCCATCTTTTTGTTCGGTATCGGAGCCGTCAGCCTGCATGGGGCAAATCAACACGGCTGACTGTTGTTCTATGTCTGCGGACAGGTCTTGCAGTCTCCTGCGGGAGAGGGCTCAGCCCTCGCTGCCGCTGCACTCCTGCATGGAAAGCGGGAGGTCCGCCATATGGATGGACACATGCGCCCGTTCGCTGGGGAGACGGCGGAAAATCTCCGCCACCACCACGCCGCCGACCAGTCCCCCTGCCAGGGAGAGGACGATGGCCAGGCAGACCTTCAGAGGATCGTTGAAGGCGAAGGGGGCCAGCAGGCCGGGGATGGTGGAGGCGGTGCCGGGGGCGTTGTTGACGATGCCCAGCGCCGCCGCCGCGATGCCGGCCAGACCGCCGCCCAGGAAGGAGCCGCTATAGACCGGCAGGGGATGGGAGGTGACGATAACCGCCTGGGTCAGGGGCTCCAGAACCACCGCGATGGCGTTGCTGGTGTTGCCGTAGCCCATGCGCTTGAAGACCACGCCGTTGGAGATGGCGCCGCCCACGCAGGCGATGGCCGCGATGCCCATGGGAAGGCCCGTGAGCCCCAGCATGGCGGTGAGAGCCATGGAGCTGAGGGGAGAGGTGCAGACGATCTTCATAAGGCCGCCCAGCAGGAAGCCCATGATGATGGGCTGCTGCTCCGCCGCCACGGTGATGGCGCCGCCGATCTGCTCCAGGACGGAGGAGACGACGGGGTTCACCAGGAAGGCCACCAGATAAGCCGTCGGAGCGGCCACCAGGGCGCCGGCGATGATGTTGACGCCCTCGGGGAGCTTCTTTTCCATGAGAGGAGCCAGGAAGGCCACCACATAGCCGGCCAGGAAACCGGGTAGAATGCCGAAGCTGCCCACCGCCAGACCGGCGGAAACCGCCAGCACCGGGTTAACGCCCATGTTGATGGGTACCAGGATGGCGGCGGCCACGCCGCCGAGGCTGCCTGCATTGTTGCCTACCTCCAGGAAGAAGGGGATGGACAGGGCGTTGCCCAGGATGTATTTATGGATGGCCTCCACCAGGAAGCTGGCAATGGCCGCGTCTGCCATGCCGGACATGGCCAGCTGCCCTTTGGGCATTTTCAGGCTGAACAGAGAAAACACCAATAAGACCACGAGTAAAAGACCAAGACCGGTAAACAGTTCCATCATTGCAGCGGTCACTCCTTTCAGACTTGTTGTGGTAATGTACAACACTACTATGAGGGAGGACCTTCAGATTCATTCATTTTGCTACAGATCCTCGGGAGATTTTCAAAAAATTCAGCGGTTTCACAAGCTGGGCCGGCTGGAATTTGTCAAGAAAGCACAAGAATCCCCGCCCGGCGAGACAGAGAGCGGGCGTTTGCACCCCCTTCCCATCCGCGGAGAGCCCGGCAGCGGCGGCGGCCTGGGAACCATTCTGCCGCCCTTTTATCCCCTTTCGGCAAAGAAAAGTTTGCCAAGAGAAACAGAATCCGCTATACTGAAAAAAGAAGAGCGCTGCGGAAGCGGCGCGGAGAGGATGGGGAGAGAGGATGGAGAGAGAAACAATCCGCCGCACGGCCCTCAGCGCCCTTTTGATGATTGCCGCCGCCCAGTTCAGCCTCAACCTCTTCCGCAGCCAGCTTCTGATCTCCATTGCCGTGGTTCTGATGCCCTTTTTCGTCATGATCTGGGAGCGCTATCCGGTGATTCCGGCGGCCCTGCTGGCGGGGGTGGGCAACTTCGCCCTGCGGGTGCTTATCGGCTGGCTGGGCACCGGCGTGCTGGACGGCAGCGGGCTGTGGCAGGAGATGGTGTTCTACCTGGTGTACGGCCTGCTGTTTTACCTCCTCTGCCGGAAAACGGCGTGGTCCTTTGCCGGATGGCGGCAGCTTCTGCCCCTGGTGGCCATCGACTATGGCTCCAATCTGGCGGAGCTGGCCTGTCGGGGCCAGGGGCTTCTCTCCCTCCAGATGCACGCGGGGCTGCTGGCGGTGGCCCTGCTGCGCACGGCTTTGGTGGCCAGTTTGTGGCTGGTGCTGCGCTCCCAGCGCCTGACGCTGCTCCGGCAGGAGCACGCGGAGCGGTACCGCCAGCTGATATTGCTGATCTCCCGCCTGAAGGGGGAGATCATCTGGATGCAGAAGACCTCCGCCATGATGGAGGATACCATGAACACCGCCTACAAGCTCTATACCCGGCTCCAGGCCCAGGGCGTCTCCGACTGCGTGCAGGCCCTCTCCATCAGCAAGGATATTCATGAGATCAAAAAGGAGTATCAGCTGGTGATCCGGGGGCTCTCCGAGGCCATGGAGGAGGACATGGAGGAGGAGACTGTCGAGTTCCGGCAGCTGTGGCAGATTCTCTTTGAGGCGGAGCAGACCAACGCCAGGCACGCCGGAATCCAGGTGGAGTGGGAGGTGGACATCGCCACCGACTTCCAGACGGACAAGCCCTATCAGCTCCTCTCCATTCTCCGAAACCTCCTCGACAACGCCGTCGAGGCGGCCTCCGGCGGCCGCATCCGCATCGCCTTTTCCGCCCGGCGGCAGGAGGGTATGGAGCTGTTTACCGTCACCAACTGGGGCAAGCCCATCTCCCGGGAGATGCTTCCCCATATTTTTGATCCGGGCTTTTCCACCAAGGTGGATTACACCACAGGCCGGGTGGGGCGGGGGATCGGCCTCTGCCTCGTGCGGGATCTGACGGAGCAGGAGTTTCTCGGCTCCCTCCGCGTGGACTCCGGGGATGACCGGACCTCCTTTACGGTCTCCATCCCCACGACTTCTCTGGAGGTGTCCTCATGCGATTCTATCTGATTGACGACAGCCCCAATGTGATCAATATTCTGAAAATCATCATTCATGAGCGGGAGTTGGGGCAGGTCTGCGGCAGCGCGGAGAGCGCCGCCGACGCGCTGGAGGACCTGCCCATCCTCCAGCCGGATCTGGTGGTGGTGGACCTGCTGATGCCGGAGATGGACGGGATCACCTTCGTGCAGAAGGCCAAGGCCATTCTGCCGGACGCCGCGTACATCATGCTCTCCCAGGTGACCGCCAAGGAGATGGTGGCCGCGGCCTACAACAGCGGCATCGAGTTTTTCCTCAACAAGCCCATCAACAGCATCGAGGTGGAGAGCGTGATCCGCCGGGTCTGTCAGTCCCTCTCCATGCAGAAGACCCTCTCCCAGGTCCACACCCTGGTGCAGGGGCTGCCCCAGACCAATGTGCCCCCTCCGTCCTCCGGCCCAGACGGCGGCTCCGCCCGCCCGGAGGGGACCGCGGCCATCCGCCAGCGCACGGAGAACCTGCTGCGGTGCATCGGAATCCTGGGCATCTCCGGCAGCCGGGACATTGTGGAGCTGGTCTGCTATCTCTCGGAGCACCCGGAGGCCAAGGAGCGCTCCATCAGCGCCCTGTGCGGCCAGGTGGGAAACGCCAGGACCGTGGAGCAGCGCATCCGCCGGGCCGCCTTTGCGGGGCTGGCGAATCTGGCCAGTCTGGGGCTGGAGGACTACAACAACGAGATTTTCACGGAGTACGCCAACACCCTCTACCGCTTCGAGCAGGTGCGCAAGGAGATGAACTGCATCAGCGGGAAGAGCAGCGTCCACGGGAAGGTCCAGCTCAATCAGTTTCTCAGCGCGCTGGTCTCCTACAGTACGGGCGAGTACTATTGACGGCCGGACCCCTCCTCCGGGGCCTGAAGGTCAGAATTGCAAAAAAATCAAGAAAAGAGGAGACCTCCCTCCCGCACCCCATTGGGGTGCAGAAGGGAGGTCTCCTCTGTCTGCAGCGGGGGCGGCGGAGGAAGATGACGCGGCGGCGGCCGGAACCGCTATGCTATTTTCTCTGTTTCAGCAGGGCCTCCAGGGAGTCCGCCGCCCGGCGGTCGTTTTCCCGCAGGGCGTGGGTGTAGATGTCCATGGTGGTGGAGGTCTGGGCGTGGCCCAGCCGGGCCGAGACGGTCTTCACGTCCTGATGGGCGCTGATGAGCAGGGTGGCGGAGGTGTGCCGCAGGCCGTGAAAGGGAATCACGGGCAGCGGCGCGTCGGGGTGGAACCGGTTGTACTGTCCGATCAGCGTCTGGAGGGCGTGGTAGGGGGTGGAGTAGTGCATCATGCGGCCGTCCTCCTGGGTGAACAGCCAGTCCCCCGTGTCCTTCCAGTAGTCGCCCACCCGGGCCCGGTAGTCCGCCTGACTCCGGCGCAGGGCCTCCAGCCGCTCCGTTAGGGCGTGAGGAATGGTGATCACGCGGCGGGAGGTCCGGGTCTTGGGGGCCTTGATGCGGACGCCGCCCTTGACCGGCGAGACTGCCCTGCTGACGGACACCGTGTCCTGATCGAAATCAATATCCGCCCAGGTGAGGGCCAGAATCTCCCCCTTGCGCATGCCGGTGTACACAGCCAGTTCCAGCAGCACCTGCATCTGCAGCGGCGCCTCCCGGCAGCTGGCGTAAGGGGCCACCTGGTAGGGCTTCCCGGTGCCGTCGGTCCGGCGGTGGCCGGCGGTGGTCCAGGTGTGGGGCTGCCGGAGGAAGGCCAGGAAAGCGGTGGCCTGCTCCGGCGTGAAGAATTTCACCTGGTCAGCCGGGGAGGGCACGGAGGGGAGCTTTACCGCGCTGCAGGGATTACGCTCCAGGATCTCCCACTCTACGGCGGTGCGGAGCAGGGAGGAGAGGACCACGTGGGTCTTGTGGATGGAGGCGGAGCGGTAGCCGCCGGGCTTGCCGTCCCGCCTTGCGCCGTCTTGGGTGAGGGAGAGGTAGAACGCGTTGAGGTGGTGGGGCTTCAGCTCCGCCAGCTTCCGGTGGCCCAGAGCGGGTAGAATTTTCTCATCCAGCTCATAGCGGTACTTGTCCAGGGTGCCGGCCGCCAGATGCACCTGGGCGTACTCGGCCAGCCACCGCTCGGCAAACTCCTGGAGAGTGGTCCGCTCTCCGGCCAGGACCTGCCCGTTTTTCACCCGCTGTTCAAACGCAAAGGCAAAGGCCTGGACAGCCTTTTCCAGTTTTCTGGGGCTCAGGTCGGGGGGCGGCGTGAAGGTGGCGGTGCGGGTGAGCTTTTTGCCCCGGATATTGTAGCCGCAGGAGACGGTGACGCGGTAGCTGCCGCCCCGCTTTTGAATGCTTGCCATAGAAAATCAGATCCTTTCTGAGAGAATGCCCGGCGCCGGAGCGGTATGCGCTCCGGCGCCGGTCTGCTTACTGGGGCAGCGGGTCGCCGGTGAGGATGCGGACCGCGTTGGCGTAGGAGATGAGGGCCCGATTTCCGGTAAAGACAGCGGGCAGCAGCCCCTGCTTGACCCAGATGCGAAGGGCATACTCGCTGACGTGGAAGCCCTCCCGCACCAGACGGGTGTGGATCTGGGGGATGGTGCCCACTTCACAGACGGAATTGACAGAGATCATAGGGATGTCCTCCTTTGACATAAAATAGAGTCGAACAGCAAAATTATTTGCAAAATGGAAAAGGCTGACGGGCAAAATAGCTGCGCAGCGCCGGTTTTTTCCCGCCGGGGAACAGCATTCAGCAGAAAATTTTGCATGCCCCGTCAGGGGCAGGCACGCAGACCACCCGAAGGGAGCCGTCGCTGTGGCGGAAGAGACAGCGGCCCACGCGCAGGGACCGGATCAGCCGCGCGGTTTCGGCCCGGCGGGATTCCCCGGCGAGCCGACGGGCCAGGGGGAGAACCTGGTCCTCGCCGGGATAGAACCAGATCCGGAGCGCGGCCTGCTCCAGCGCCTCGGCGGCAGACTTCCGGCGGAGCCACTGGCTGGCAAACCAGCCGTGGACGCCGAATTTGCGCCCCTCCCGGAGGATGCGGGTGAGCATGCTGTCCTCCCGGAAGGAGAACCGCTGGCACTCATCCAGCACCACCACCAGGGGGCAGGAGCCGGGCAGCGCCAGCCGGTCGCTCCAGAGGGCGGCCAGCAGCAGCTCCGTCAGTACGGCCTGAAGCGTCCGGTCCGGCACGGTGTCGAATGTCAGCACCGTGATGCCGGGGCGGTCCAGACCCCAGTCCGGGGCCTCCCCGCCGCCGGGAAAGATCCGGGCCAGGTCCCGGAGGCGGAGGAGAGAGGGTTCCAGCCCGGCGGCGCGGCTCCTGTCCGCCTCCAGCCACCGGACCAGGCCGGGAAAGCCGCCGCCGGGGGCCTCCAGAAACGCGGCCAGAGCGCTGCGCAGGCGGACAGGCTGGGCGGTTCCCCGGAAGGCGTAGGCGTCCAGAATGCTGCCCGCAAGCCGGGCCGCCGTATCGGCGGCGGTCTCCGCATAGGCGGGAGTGAGCTGCAGAGGGCGGAAGGGGTCCCACCGCAGCATCTCCCGCACCGGCCGGACAACGGCGTTTTCAAGGGGCGGGAGACCGCCCTCTGCCTCCCGGAAGTCCCCGGCGCAGTCGAAGACCAGACAGCGGACGCCCTGAGGGGGCAGCTGGGCCATCAGGTGGCGGAGGAGGACGCTTTTGCCCCGGCCGCTCTGTCCGAGGACGGCGATATGGCCGTTGCCGCCCTGCCAGGTAACGGGCGCGCCCAGCGGGGAGCGGCCCAGTGAGAGGGTAAGCGACATCGTATCCCTCCTTACAGCGGCAGCAGGGGCGGCTCCCCCGGCAGATCCACGGCCTCCCGCCGCAGGGCATAGACCAGAAGGACGGCGGGCTGGCCGTAGGCGTTCCAGGAGGAAATACGGGTTTCGTAGCCTCCGGCGGAGCAGGATTTGCCCAGGAGGAGGCCCTCCCGGCGCAGCTCCCTTTTCACCAGACCGGGCTGCAGGCCCAGCTCCCGGCAGACCGAGGAGAAGGCGGCCTGGTCCAGATAGCAGGCGTCGGCGTCGTAGTAGACACTGCCCCAGGGCGACGGCGCGGCGTCCCGGCGGCCTTTGGGATGGCAGGAAAAGCGCTCCGACCGGACCATGCTCCGCACGCCCTCCAGAAAGATTGCCGCCAGCCCCTCGGGGCAGGCGCGCTGCCGGTCAGCGGTCATGGCCTCCGCCAGTCCCTCCCACCAGTCCTCCGGCACTGCCGGGGGAAGGCCGATCCCGGCAAAGAAGTCGTTCAGAAACCGGCGTATGCTCTCCAGCGCGGCCAGAACCTCCCCATGGCCGGAGGAAAGGCCGAGACGGTCGGCCAGGGAGCAGCCCCAGATTTTTCCCTCCGTCAGACAGGCGGCGAGGCGGCTGTGCGTCCGGGCGGCAAAGGCTGCCAGGGCGTAGCCGTACTCCGGAGAAAAGGCGGGCTGGAGCGGGTGGCCGGTTGAAAAGTCCTCCCGGCGGGGGTTCAGACAGATGACGGAGGACAGGGTGGAGAGGGAGGAGACGTCCGCCCCAAGAATGAGAGGCAGGGTCCGGAGGGGAAGGCGGCAGGCGTTCTTCCCGGAAGAGAGGGGGACTGTACCGCCGCACAGGGCGGTGTGGAGGAGGCGGCTGTTGGCCAGGCTGGGGGCGGGGGAGTTGCCGTCCCGGAGCAGGAGGGGGCGGTCCTTGGCAAAGGCCAGGGCAGCGGCGAAGTCCTCCGGCGCGGCGTCCAGGGAGACCGCCTTCTCTCCGGGGAAGGAGAGAAGACCGATCACCAGGCTTTCCGCCGCCGGAGAGGGGGGCGTGAGCAGCAGGGCCTTGCCGGGAAGGGCGTCCTCCTCCCGGAGCACCGTGGCCAGGAAGGCGGCGTGCTGCCAGAGCAGCAGGGTCCCCCGCAGCCAGGGGGCGGTGACGGCGGCATAGGCGTCGGTCAGGTTCGACGCGGCCACCGCCGCCGCGGCGGGCAGGACCTCCGGGGGAGGCAAGGGGATCCGGGGAGTTCCGGCGGCGCAGGTGCGCAGACCGGAGAAGGTCTGAAAGCGCCAGTCTTCCGTATTGAGATCCTGGGTCCAGCCGGCGAAGAAGGGAATCCATGTGGAATCCATCCGCACTGCTGCGGCGTCCCGGAGCAGTTCCGCCGCCTTGCGGGCGGAGGGCTTGGCGTTAATCTGGCAGCGGGCGTGCTGCTGCAGGGCGGTGAGGAAGCGGGGAGCATGAAAAAAGTCCTTTTCCGCGATGAGAAGGGGATGGGGGGAGCAGGACAGGGTCAGCTCGATCTCAGGCGGCCGATGGAACAGCGGGTCATAGAACAGGATCCGGGCGGCGGTGAAGTGAAAATTGGTAATGGGAATGGGGGCGCTGCTGGGCGACAGGGCGACGTAGCCGCCGTGCTCACCACAGAAAAGGCGGGCATAGGCCGCCTCCCGGGACTTGCTCTTGGCCAGCCGGGTCTGCAGACGGGAGATTTCGGACTGCATCTGAAGGACGATGGACGGGTCCACGCCGGTAGGCTGCACGATGATGGGGGACTGAGGCGGATAGCAGGGGTTCGACGGGAAAGCCGGGTTCTGCATGTTGTTCATTTGGGAAAACCTCCTTACAAAAGATGGCCCAAGTGTAACAGAATTTCCCCCACCCGTCGTTGGAGTTGCGGTCCACAAATTTTTATAAAAATGGCCCGCACCTGTTGGTGCGGGCCGAAGCGGTTTTATGATGGAAAAGTGTGCGGCAGACTGCAGAAGACGCACAAAGCGGAAACCGGGCAGCGCAGGCAGGACAGCAGCAGTACAAGGAGGGGCAGCTGTGAAGCCATCCGCCTCATCTGCGTTTCCGCCTTACGTCCGCACAACCGCATAGGGCTGTGCGCATATAGCCGGTTACGTCTATGGTAAACGAAGAACGGACAGAATGCAAGACCTTTTTGAAAACATAGAAGAAAATCTTCAGATACACGGCAGGTCAAGAAATCCAAGGTCCTGCCTGCCCTCCGCCTCCTGCTGGGTTCCGCCGCCGGAATAGAGCGTCTCATGGATCGTCCGGTAGAGGCGCTCCTCCTCGCTGCGATTCCGGATTTTCTCCTTCTTTCCCTCGTCACAGGAGGGCAGGGAGGCGTATTTGGCGGCTTTTTCCGCCAGAGTACAGATCCCCGGCTCATTCGGCAGAATGGCGTATCCGAAACGGTGCATAGGATTTTTCGGAGGATCGGAGAGCTCCGCGCAGGACATCTGTATGCCTGCCGGATAAGCAGGCTCCAGATTGTATAGCGAAAAGCGGGGGGTGACATGGCGGTAAAACTCGGTCAGGAGGTCAAATGTCCGGGCGACCTGGAGGTCTCCCTTCAGAAGCGGTTCGATATCAAACTGCAGGGCGGAGACATATTGGGAGAACATATACTGGACGAAGGCAGCCCAGTCCTCCTCAGATTCGGGAATTTTGGTGCCGAGAAGGCCGTATACGCCCAACCCTATGGGGTCACAGAGCTGTCTGGCCAGGGAGGGAAAATCCTGCTTCAGGGTCTCCAGAGACAGGCACAGCTGATTGAGCTTGGCAAAAACCTCCCGCAGGTAAGCGATGCGCCAATAGACTGCGGGACAGTACAGGATCCAAGCTTGATACGATCGCAGCAAATCAAGAAAGACCTTCTCCATGCAGTCTCCCCATAGGGGATCCCTGTGCCGGGGAGAAAAGGACGCGTAAAACGCGTCGCACTCCTGCCTGAGCCGCAGGAAAAGGGAGGTCAACCCCGCGGTCAGGGAGATGCCCGTGCACATTTCAAAATACCACGCGGTTTCGCTGCAGAATACATCTCCCAGGAGCGGGTGCGGGGTGGAGGCGCCGTGCATATGGTACTGAAACGCGTGGGCGTTTTTCAGCCGCCCCCGCATGGCGACCAGACGGAGAAAGGCCTCCTTCCGTCCGGCATCGCAAAAGGCGGGGAGCTGAAGCTCGGTGCAGCCGGCCAGAGTGCCTGCGTTGAACTGGATTCCGAACCGGGAGGCACTGTTTTGCAGAATGGTCGGGTAATAATTGGCGGAGGAGATGAGTGAATAGAATTCCAGATCGTCCCGCAGGGTCTCTTTCCGCCGGCCCGATGGGAAGGCCTCGGCACAGGATTTCCGTACCTCTATCAGGTAGGAGAGCTGCGGGAGATCATAGGCGTGGAGGAGCAGATCCGAGGTAAGGGAATACGTCCTTTTCTGGCGGTGGGGAAGGTGCTGGAGATTGTTTTTCGTTTCAGCATAAAGAGGCGGGAACATTTTTTGGACGGACGCATCGTTGGAGCCGTCGAGGAGAGCCTCTGTCTGATGGCACAGCTGCGCCACGGCTTCGGAAATATCGTCCTCTTTCGGAAAGGAAATGGTGAGGAGCGGAAGGTTTGACGCTGCCGCTGAGATGCTTTTCACCGGAAGGCGCTCCTGCAGGAACTTCCGGCAAAGCGTGTTGCTGCGAATTGCGCGGGACTGTGCTGCCCATACCTTTCTTTGCTCGGGGAGATCCAAAGAGGTGGCCTTGGACTCCTTCGCCCCTTGCGGCCGATATTCCTGCGGATCAGTCCGCCAGAGATCCCGGTTCAGGATTTGCGTCAGATAGGTCATGATTTCTTCATCTGGCATAGAGAGCGCCTCCTTTCACATGCAGACAGCGGATGAATGCAGGGGATTTTTCTTTTCATTGTACCAAGAATCCCTGCAATTGCAAGACACCGGCGCATGGAAAGGCTTATTTCCTGGGGAGGGCGTCGCCGCTTCTCCGGATCCCGCCCCGGGCGGCAGTAAACTTTTATCCGGACAGAACATCTCCAATAAGGGGACCCAAAGGGGATGACGGCACGGTCATTCCCCTTGCGGCTCCGTAAGGATATGGACAGGGAGGGAGGCCGCGGCGGCATTCCCTCCGGAGAGGAGAGCAAGATGCAGCAAAAAAAGATCACGATCCGGCCCAGTGAGGCGGAATATGAACAGATCCAGAACCTTGCGAAACGAAGCAACAAGAGCGTGAACCGCTGCCTTATCGACGCCGCCCTGGGGACGGAGGTTCGGGAGGACCGGCGGCTGGCCCTGATGGCCGGGGCCCTTTGCGGCCTGCAGAATATTCTGCTGCAGTCGGAGAGCAGGGAGACGCTGAAGAAAGAAGTGGCCCGGTGGCGCACAGAGGCCTTTCGGATCATAGGAGGATGAGCTATGGCACAGATGAAGGTAATCACCAAAAACGGGACGGACAGTCCCTATCCGGAAAAATACAGGGACCGGTATGCTGTGGAGGATGTGGTGGGCTATATTCTGCAGGATGCAAAGACCTGCGGATTTGTGGGCGGCTGGGGCGTGGATGTGCGGCGGGCCGCCTGGGAGATGGAGCAGGTGGCGGCCCTGTGGCATAAGCAGGAGGGCGTCCGCATCCGCCATTGGGTGCTCACCTTCTCCCGGGAGGAGCTGGAACGGCTGGAGAAGAGGACAGGGCTGCCGGCCCGGCAGGTCCTCCAGGAATTGGGGTGGCGCTGCGCCGGATTTTATGCCGGGCGGCACCAGATCGTCTTCGGAGTCCACTTGGACGAGCCGCCGTTCCATCTCCACTTCGCCATGAACACCGTGTCCTATGCGGACGGGAAAAAATATGCCGGGACCAAGGGGGAACTGTACGCCTATGAGCAGGCGTTGAAGGAGATCCTGGGGCGTTATGGGCTGCCGCTCTACCATGTGGCGGACCGGGCGGAGGCCAAGAGGCCCTTCCGGGGGTACCGGTAGAACAGGAACGGGAAACAGGGACGGAGCCGGTACCGCCGGCTCCGTCCTATGCTCTGCCTCAGGGATTGCGCATGGCAAGATAGGCGCTGATTCCCAGCAGGGCGCCCTCCGCCAGCTGGGCCAGCGGTCCCGTGGCTGCGGCGACAAACAGCGACAGCATGAAAGTTCCCTCCTTACCGGTTCGTTATTCCGAAGTTTCCAGCTCCTCCAGGGCCAGCAGGACCCCCAGAGCCAGAACAAAGCCCAGCAGCTTCCACTCCATCGTCATGCACCTCCCTTCTCCCGCAGTACGGTCAGCCGACCGTCCGCCAGGAAGAATATCTCCGGACGTGCAAAGCGGATGGAAAATCGGCGGAGCTGTTCCTCTGTCAGGGAGGTGAAATCCTCCGCCTCCGGCGGCGCGCCGCAGAGGAAGAAGGTCCCGGTAATCACGTCGTACACCGCGCCCGTCTCCTCGTCGTACAACGCCCGGTTCAAGGGCAGGCCCAGAAGCTTTCCCTCCTCGTGGCACACCAGGGCCACCGGCGCGTCAAAGGGGTAGAGCGCCTGGATGGGTCCTCCTGTCACGGCCTGCATGGAGGCAAGGTCCCCGCAAATCTCCCGGACCGACGGCCGCTCTCCCGGAGAGACTACCAGAATCCGCATCAAAAACACCGCCTTTCCCAGTCGCTGCAGTAAAACAGCTCCTCGATCTCCATGGGGGAGATCCCCTGGCGGACCAGGCCGTCGATGTCGGCCTCCGTATAGCCGAAGGCGGCTCCCACAGACTTCACCGCCTCCAGGTAGGGGTCTGCCTCCCGGAAGGGGCGGGAGCGCCGCCAGGGGGCAGAAAAGAGGGGAGGCATCAGATGGGAGTCGTCAAAGAGACTGCGGGAGACCGCCTCTCCCGGCGCCAGGCAGAGAATTTCGCCGCACTTCACCGGCACCTCCTGCCGGGGGCCCAGATCCAGACGGCTGCGGCGGAGGCCCTCCTCCAGAATGGCCGCTGTGGAGGCGTAGACATAGCAGCCTTTTCGGGGAAAGCAGTACAGGCAGAAGGGATTGTCCCCCTTCACCACATAGAACCGGTTCTCCTCATCCAGCACGGTGAAGACGAAGGAGCCCTCCACCGTCTCCGCCATTGTCCGCAGGGCGGAGGGGGTGAGCGCGCCCTGGCGCTCCAGAAGTTGTACCGCCGCATAGCTGTCCGTCTCGATGCTGGTTTCCGGCAGACGGAAGGTCCGGCGCAGGGCCTTGTCGTTGGACAAAACGCCGTTGTGGGCCAGGGCAAAGCGGGTTTCGCCGGAGCGGCCCATGAAGGGGTGGTTGTTGCGGTTGCGGCCGGCGCTGCCCTGGGTGGTCATCCGGGTGTGGCCCATCACCACCCAGGCGTCCCGGGGGATACGGAAATGGACGGCCCGGGCCGGGAGAGGCTCTTTGCAGATCCGGAGACTGCCGCCGGAGCAGTAGGCGAGGCCGGTGGCGTCCGTGCCGCGGGCCTGGGCGGCCAGGGAGAGGGAGGCGGTCAGCCGTTCCCGCTGCCGCCGGGTCAGGGCCTGACGGTGGTCCAGAAGGCCGAATAGACAGCACATCTCACACCTCCTCCTCTCCGTCCACCGGATCGTTGACGTAGAGCCGCCGCTCCTTGAGATACCGCACCAGCTCCGGGGCCTGGCAGCAGGAGACGAAGGTGGTCCAGGAGAGGGCCTTCAGCTCCTGGTCGGAGAGATGCAGCGCCGCGTCGCAGATCCGATCCGCCAGCTGGAGTGTGGCGATAAGGGTGTTCTGCTTCAGCGTACCCCGGAACATGCGCAGCTCGATGGTGCCGGGATTGGTCAGGTTCACGCAGGTGTACCGGCCGCTGCCGCAGCCCTTTTTGGCGTGCTCCAGGATATCCCGGGGCTGTTCCCGGTAGCCGTACCGGGCCGCCCACCGCTCCAGCTGCCGGGGTGTGCGGCGGCTGAATTTCAAAAGCTCCTCCCAGAATTTCTCGAAGAAGTACAGAATCCGGGCCACGGCTTCGTCCTGCCGTGCCTCCGTCTCCCCGAAGGCCCGGCGGCTCACATGGATGTGGAGGCCGCAGGTCCGGGCCTGGTGGCTGGTGTAGCCCATGGACCGGGCGGCGGCCAGCACCTCCGCCCATGGCATTTCCCGGAGGTGGTAGTCCAGGGACATGGGATAGGTCACCAGTTCGAAGCCGTCGTCCAGGGAGCCGTCGTGCTTGCAGTAGAGCCGCCGCTGCCCCCGGTTGGCGATGTCCAGCAGCTGCCGGGCGTTGGCGCCGTCCTCCCCCGCTCCATCGATCTCCAGCTCCACCCCGAAAAACCGGGGGCCCTCCCCGTAAAAAACGGGGGATGGTTTAAAGGAATAGTCGTGAATATTCGCGCCGCGGTCCAGCTGTTCCCAGCATCGGCGGCAGTAGGGGTCCTCTCCCTCCAGATAGAAGGACTCATTTTCCGGGATCAGGCGGCCGCAGCAGGAGCAGCTGGTGTAGCAGCGGTCGAAGCACCGCGGGCACAGGGGGGAGCGGTCGTCTCCGGCGTTGTCCTCCCGCCAGATCCGGTCGCCGCAGTGGATGCAGACCACCGTGTCCTGCTCCAGGCAGCTGCTGCAGAAATGGCGGCCGTCAAAGGCGATGAGCCGGCCCTCAGCGGGGACGCAGCCGCAGGAGTCGCAAACTTGCTTCATAGGGATCACCTCACAAAAAAGATAGCCCGGCGCAGGACGCACCGGGCTTCATGGAGATGATATATGGTTGAAATTCATCTGTTTTACGAGAAAAATAAAGGGGAGAAAATGCAGTATTTTATAAATGATCCTCCAACATCCAGGTAAAACCTGAATAGGAGGAAACCATCATGAATCCAGAGAAAAAGCAACGAGAAACAACGAGAGAGACCGTTCAGAACATGCGGCGGCGGACCGTGCGTCTGGAGCGGGACGGCACCTATTGGGAGCCGGAGGAGATTGACAGCTTGATTCAGGAATTTGCCCAGGGCACCGGCATTACAGAGATCGCGCTGCTGCTGCGGCGTACCGAGCGGGCGGTAGTGCAGCAGATTGAGAAGCGGAATCTCTACCAGGGGCAGCGCGGCCGGTCCAGGAAAAAGCCGGCGGAGAATTCCTGCGGGAAGTGTCTGTGCGAATTCTGCTCGGCGCCGCCGGAGGCGTGCCCCTGTGGGCGGAAGGAAAAGGAGGGGGACTGATATGCTGGAGGAGTATGCGGATATTCTCACGGTGGAGGAGGTCTGCGAGGCGCTGCGGATCGGAGACAACGCCGCCTATGGGCTGCTGCGCAGCGGCCAGCTGAAGGGCTACCGCAACGGCCGCACCTGGCGGATTCCAAAAGAGTCCGTCCGCCGCTTCATCCTGGAGCGTGCGGGGCTGGGGGGAGTGTGCGGTCAGGACGAATGGCCCGGTGCGGCGTGTAGGTAGATAAGATATCCTCAAGAACATGCCCAGGTATGTTAGAAAGAATTTGTACAGTTTGAACCTCTTTCCAGGTAAACAAGGCGTTTCTTTATTGCATAGCAATATGCGATATGTTATAATCATAAAACATAAAAACATGTTTGAGATTGCAAAAGATTGAAACAACTGGGTAGGTTTGATCTACATATGATCATATAGTACAGGAAAGATAAGGAACTGGTTTGCTCACGATCACAATGATGGAGGAATGCCACAATGAAAGGAATTGTTTTGGCCGGTGGAAGCGGTACGCGGCTGTATCCCCTTACAATGGTGACGTCCAAGCAATTGCTCCCGATTTACGATAAACCCATGGTATATTATCCACTGTCCACTTTGATGCTGGCAGGAATACGAGATATCCTCATTATTTCCACACCTCAGGATCTGCCCAATTTTGAGCGGCTTCTGGGGGATGGCAGCCAGTTCGGGATTCACCTCTCCTACAAGGTGCAGCCCTCTCCGGATGGGCTGGCCCAGGCTTTTATTCTGGGGGAGGAATTTGTGGCCGGAGACCGGTGCGCCATGATTTTGGGAGACAATGTCTTTTACGGCGCCGGACTCACTTCTCACCTGCGGCGGGCTGCCAGTCAGGAGACGGGAGCTACTGTGTTCGGCTATTATGTGGATGATCCCCAGCGTTTCGGTGTGGTGGAATTTGATGCTTCCGGCAAGGCTGTGTCTCTGGAGGAAAAACCCCAAAACCCCAAGTCTAATTACGCCGTGACAGGACTTTATTTCTACGACGAGAAGGTCTGCCAGCGGGCCAAAGAACTGAAGCCCTCTGCGCGGGGAGAACTGGAGATTACGGATCTCAACAGGATCTATCTGGAAGAGGATACCCTGAACGTCATTACCCTGGGCCGGGGCTATGCCTGGCTGGACACCGGCACGGTGGACTCATTGGCGGAGGCCACGGAGTTTGTCCGGGTCATTGAAACGCGTACTGACACCAAGATCGCGGCGCTGGAGGAAATTGCTTACCGCAACGGCTGGATCGACCGGGAGAGGCTGCTGGCCTCTGCAGAAAAGTACGGGAAGTCGCCGTACGGCGCGCACCTGCGGGCTGTGGCAGACAACAAGATTTTATACTGAGAGGCGGATATCTTCTATGGAATTTATGAAAACAAAGCTGGACGGTGTGATTATTGTGGAGCCGAAGGTGTTCGGCGACCACCGGGGCTTCTTCATGGAGAGCTGGTCCAAGCGGGAATTTGAAAAGGCAGGTCTGTTCTACGACTTTGTGCAGGACAACCACTCATCCTCTACGGTGAAGGGGACCTTGCGCGGCATTCATTTTCAGAAAGGAGACAAAGCGCAGGCCAAGCTGGTGCGCTGTGCCCGGGGCGCTGTGTTGGATGTGGCGGTAGATCTGCGCCCGGCCAGTCCCACTTATAAACAGTGGGTGGCGGTAGAACTCTCAGAGGAGAACAAGCGGCAGCTGCTGATCCCCAGGGGGTTCGGCCACGGCTTTGTGACGCTGACAGACCATGTGGAGTTCCTCTACAAGGCGGACAACTATTACGCGCCGGAGGCGGATGGCGGTATTCGTTGGAACGATCCTGAGCTGGCGATTGACTGGGGTGTGGAAGAGCCGATTTTGTCGCAGAAGGACCAGACGTCCCCGTGGCTGAAGGACGCCGAAACCGGATTTTAAGGAGAAAAGATCATGAAAATGTTGATTACCGGCGGCGCCGGCTTCATTGGCAGCAATTTTATATTTCACATGCGTAAGGCCCATCCTGATTATGAGCTCATTTGTGTAGATAAACTGACCTATGCCGGTAACTTGGAGACCTTGGCGCCTGTGATGGACGATCCCAAGTTTACCTTTGTCAAAGCGGATATTGCGGACCGCGCCGCCATGGAGGAGACCTTTGCCGGTCTGCGTCCGGATGTGGTGGTGAACTTCGCCGCTGAGAGCCATGTAGACCGTTCCATTGAGAACCCGGGAGTGTTTCTGGAGACCAACGTGATGGGTACCCAGGTGCTGCTGGATGTCAGCCGGAAGTACAGTGTGCAGCGGTACCATCAGGTATCCACCGATGAGGTGTACGGAGACTTGCCTCTGGACCGGCCCGACCTGTTCTTCACGGAGCAGACCCCGCTGCATACCTCCTCGCCCTATTCCGCATCCAAGGCTTCGGCAGATCTCCTGTGCAATGCGTATCAGCGCACCTACGGCATGCCGATCACGATCTCCCGCTGCTCCAATAACTACGGTCCCTACCAGTTTCCGGAGAAACTGATTCCCCTGATGATTGCCAACGCTTTGGCGGACAAGCCTCTCCCGGTCTACGGTCAGGGAATCAACGTGCGGGACTGGCTATATGTGGAGGATCACTGCCGGGCCATTGATTTGATCTTGGGAAATGGAAAAGTAGGCAATGTCTATAACATCGGCGGGCATAATGAGATGCGCAACATCGACATTGTCAAGAAGATCCTGGCGATCTTGGGCAAGCCTGAGAGCCTCATTACCTATGTGACGGATCGCAAAGGACATGATATGCGCTACGCCATCGATCCTGCCTTCATCCACCGGGAGCTGGGCTGGCTGCCGGAGACCAAGTTTGAAGATGGAATTCAAAAAACGGTGCAGTGGTATTTGGAGAATCGCCCTTGGTGGGAGAATATTGTCAATGGAGAGTATCAGACCTATTATGAACGGATGTACGGAAACCGGTAAGCCTCTGGTCTCCATCCTGATGGCAGTCTATGAGCCGCGGATGGACTGGCTGCGGGAACAGCTGCTGTCCCTGAATGCGCAGACGTACCCGAATTTGCGGCTCTATATCCGGGATGATTGTTCTCCTACGGTGCCATATGAAGAAATACAGTCCTGCGTGCAGGACTGTATTTCCGCGTTTCCGTATACGATCCAGCGAAATGAACAAAATCTGGGATCCAACGGGACCTTTGAGTGGCTGACCAGGGAAGCGGAAGGTGAATATTTTGCCTACTGTGACCAAGATGACGTATGGTTGCCGGAAAAGATAGAACGATTGAAAGATTCCTTGTTGAAAAAACAAGCTCTCCTAGTGTGCTCTGATATGTATGTAATTGATGAAAACGGGATGATTATTGCAGATAGTATTAGAAAAGTGCGACGTCACCACGTATTTTGTTCTGGGGAGCGATTATCTAGAAAGTTGCTATTTAGTAATTTTGTAACCGGCTGTACGATGATGGTTAATAGCAAAATGGCCAAAGCTGCAGTCCCCTTTTGCCCGTATATGGTACATGATCATTATTTGGCACTATGGAGTGCTGAACACGGTAAAATTTATAGTGAGAGCAGGCCACTCATACGCTACCGAATACACGGAGCAAATCAGACAAATGTGATGGCTGGTGTAAAGGATAAGCGCAGTTATGGCGAAATTAGAATACGGCTATCAAAAAATAAATTTGAATGGCTAAAGGAACATTTTCCTTGTGGACAGGAGACAAAGGAGGCTATTAATCAAGGTTTAATTTGGTCTGATGCGCGCTTGAGAAGCTGGAATCACCGAGGAGGTATGGGCACTCTGTGGAAATATCGGAATCTTAACAGAATTGTGTCTGCAGCGGAATGTTGTTTAAAATATATGCCAAATAGTGTGTTTATGGCGGCCGTACGTTTGGTAAGAAATAATAAGGTGTAATGATGAAAATATTAGTGACAGGTGCAACAGGGCAGCTGGGATATGAGGTTTGTAAGGTCTTGCGAGAGAGGGGGGTGGAATATAAGGGCGTGTGCTCGGCAGATTTTAGTATTGTGGATGCTGCTGCGGTGGACGCCTACGTGAGGGAATACCGGCCGGATGCGGTGATTCATTGCGCAGCCTATACTGCTGTGGATGAGGCGGAGGGCCACCGGGAGCAGTGCTTTGCGGTGAATGAGATGGGTACTCGAAATATTGCCCGGGCTTGCCGAGCATTAGACGCCAAAATGCTGTATATCTCCACTGATTATGTGTTTTCTGGCAAGGGAAGCAGGCCTTACGAGGTGGACGACCAGGTTCAGCCTCAGAACGTGTACGGAGCCAGCAAGCTGGCAGGTGAGTTTGCTGTGAAGGAGAACCTGACGAGGTACTTCATTGTACGCACCTCTTGGCTGTTTGGCCGGGGAAATAACTTCATTGTGAATATCCTGCACAGGGCCCAGGAGAATAAGAGCATCACGGTAGTGGACGATCAGGTGGGGGCACCTACTTATGCTGCGGATTTGGCAAAATTACTCTGTGATATGGTGGAGAGCGATCGATATGGAATCTATCACGCGGCGAATGAGGGGAGCTGCAGCCGATATGAGCTGGCCCGGGAAGTAGTGTGCCAAGCGTGGTTGGATGTACAAGTCCGATCGTGCGCTACAAAGGAGTATAGCCTGCCTGCTGTCCGTCCTCTCAACTCCCGACTGAGCAAGGAGAGCCTAGATGTGGCTGGGTTTGCCCGACTGCCGAGTTGGCAAGATGCCTTGTGGCGCTTCCTGCGCCGGGATAACCCTACAAAAAAAATATTGGTGACTGGCGGAAACGGATATCTCGGAAAGCATGTAGTAAAGTTGTTGTTGGATGCTGGATATCCGGTTATGGTAGCGGCCTCACACCCGGAAGCGACTGATCCCCGGGCACTCATCTGCCCAGAGCCGATTTTTTCTGGAGCAGAAGACATTTACCGCAGAGTGGGCAGCCCTGACGTGTGCATCCACTTGGCCTGGAAGGACGGCTTTGCCCATAACTCTCCAGCCCACATGCAGAACCTCTCGAATCATATTGAGTTTTGCAGACATATGATGAATGGAGGACTACCCATTCTTTCGTGTATGGGCACTATGCATGAAGTGGGATATTGGGAGGGCCCTATTAATGAGAATACCCCGTGTGCTCCGCAGACTCAGTATGGAATTGCCAAGAATGCCATGAGACAGAGCCTATTGCTTTTGGCGAGGGAAAACACATGTGTGTTGCACTGGCTAAGGCTCTATTATATCGTTAGTGACGACGTCAACGGGCAAAACATTTTCGCTAAGATTCTAAAGGCTGCTAAACAGGGGAAAACCACTTTCCCCTTCACCAGCGGCAAAAATGTGTACGATTTTATTGAAATTGATGAGCTCGCTAGACTGATTGTGATGGCCAGCCTCCAAACGGAGGTCTCAGGTGTAACGGATGTGTGTACAGGAAAACCAGAATCCCTGGCCTCGTGTGTGGAGCGGTTTATACAGTCTCACCATCTTTCTATCAAGCTAGAATATGGGAAGTATCCTGACCGGCCGTATGACAGTCCGGGGGAGTGGGGAGACAGTACCAAAATCCAAAAGATCCAGGAGAACTATAAAAAATGACGGAACAGGGAAGATCATAGGGCAGAGTATATAAGAGGAGAGAAGTTGTGGTGCAGGATTTAGAACAGATTAAGAATCAGACAGTGCTGGTGGTCGGCGATATGATGGTGGATAAATATATCTTGGGAACA
The DNA here is from genome assembly GCA_944386975.1 of uncultured Oscillospiraceae bacterium. Lineage (GTDB taxonomy): Bacteria > Bacillota > Clostridia > Oscillospirales > Oscillospiraceae > CAJFPI01. The sequence continues at coordinate 30,489 of CALXDC010000021.1, forward strand.
GTGAACCGCATATCACCGGAGGCACCGGTTCCTGTGTTGCATCAACGGGAGGTCCAGAGAAAACTGGGAGGTGCCGGCAATGTCATTGTGAATGTAGTGAGCCTGGGAGCTAGAGTCAGGGCTGTGGGGCGTGTGGGAAATGATGAGGAAGGTGCATTTTTTTCCCGGAATCTCAGCGATCTGCATGTGGACACACGGTATATTTTTATAGAGGGCAGCACCATCACAAAAACAAGGGTATCCGCCAGCAATCAGCAGTTCATCCGAATTGACGAAGAGACTGTGACGGCGCCTTCGAAAAGCGTGACAGAACGGATCTCAGCGGAGCTGGACGCTATTTTAGGTGGCGTCACCGTAGTGGTGCTTTCCGATTATGCAAAGGGATTTTTGACTGAAGAATTGACGCAGAGGATTATCGTTGCGGCAAAGGAACGGGGGATCATCGTATTGGTGGACCCCAAGGGAAAGCACGTGGGCAAGTACAGAGGGGCAACAGCTATTACCCCTAACGGCAAGGAATTCATGGATATGACCGGCCTGGCCGAACTCCCTGGAGAGGCGAAGATCGAGGAAGTGGGTCTGCGATTGTGCACGCAGGCAGATCTGGATTATGTCATTTTTACCCGCTCGGAGAAGGGTATCTCCGTGATTGACAGAGCAGATGCAAAAAAAACCGACTACCCCGCACTGAAAAAAGAGGTCGTGGATGTGACCGGTGCAGGAGATACGGTTGTGGCTACTATTGCCCTCATGCTGGGGGCGGGCTTTCCCATGAGCGAATGTATCACCATGGCCAATCAAGCCGCCTCTATTGTAATCTCTCGGTTCGGGGCGTCCCAGACTACGGTGGAGGAGATAAAAGAGGCCTTAGGCATGCAAGTGCAGACGGGACATGATCAGCAGGAGATCTTAGCGCGGATTGCACAACAGAAACGCCGGGGCAAGAAGGTCGTGTTTACCAATGGTTGTTTTGACTTGGTACATGCTGGGCATATCAGCAGCTTCCGTCAGGCGCGGTCATTTGGGGATATTCTGGTAGTGGGGGTTAATTCGGATGAGTCTGTTCGCAGACTGAAGGGGGAAACCCGGCCTATCGTGTCATTGCCCCATCGGATTGCCTTGCTGACAGCGCTGAAATGCGTGGATTATGTTATTCCCTTTGAGGAGGACACGCCTCAGGACCTGATCGAACAGGTCAGACCTGATGTGTTGGTGAAGGGGAAGGACTGGGAAGGAAAGAGAATTGCGGGTGATGAGTTTGTGCAGGCCTATGGCGGAAGTGTGCGCTTTGTGGAATTGGAGCAGGGGTTGTCTACGACGGAGCTCATTGAACGCATTAAGAAGACGATAAAATGAAGGCGGGTACATTAAGGTGATTGAAAAAATAAAAAAGGTGCTACGGCATAAAGAGCTGAGGTGGTTTTGGCGGTATGCCTCCATGGCAAAGCTGCATATCGGGCGCTACGCCAGCAAAAAAATCATATTGGTCCGGCTGGACATGATTGGCGATTGCACCATGTTCAGCAGTGCGGCCAAAGCAATTTGCGACCATTATAAAGATCGGGAAGTAACAGTGGTGTGTCTGTCTACTACAAAGCCCATCTTTGAGCGGATAGGGTGTTTTCATGAGGTTATCCCAGTGGATTTTAAACCTACTGCCATTGATTACCCCAAGCTCAAGACTCTGATTCGTCGGTTGCGCTCCACCGAGTATGACCTGCTACTTCAGCCCCAGGCCTCGAAGTTACCCATTGCGGATATCATTGACGCGGCTATCAAATGCAACCGTCGGATTGCGCTGGAGACCAAAGTAGGAAACAGCAGCGCTAGATGGGTGGACATGGTCAATTTCCTGTATGATGAATTTATCCCCTCACCCAAGGGAATCGTAAGTGAGTTTGATTACTACGGGGCATTTGTGAGGGGGCTGGGATGTCCGGACTATAAGACCACTTGTCCCAGCTTGCCCTATCACGAGCAGAATTTTATCGAGGGCAACTACTATGTCCTCTATCCTGCTGGGTCGTTCAAACAGAAGTTCTGGCCGCTGGACCGGGTGGCCTGGCTGGCGGACCATATTTATCAGAAGACGGGCTTTATCGCAGTAATTCTGGGGGCTCCTCACGAGAAGTGGGTGGCCGATGAGATTAAGGACAAGCTCCATCCCCTGACGGCAATGTCTACCATTGACCTGATGGGGAGGACTACTATCGGGGAAGTAGTTGATATCATTGGAAATGCCCAGTTTGTCATCTCCAACGACACGAGCGGGGTTCATATTGCCTGCGCTACCAAGACGCCGTCTGTGGTAGTGGTGGGTGGTTGGCACTTCAAGCGCTTTCTGCCATACCACATTGAGAACCCTGCCCCCGACGATTGCTTGCCTGTTTCAGCCTATACCAAGATGCCTTGCTATTACTGTGACTGGGATTGGAATACGATCGGAGAGAGAAACCAGGAGTGCCTGCACCGCATGCAGAGGGAGGAACCCTGTACGTGTATCGATGCGGTGTGCTACGAGCAGGTATGTGAATTAGTAGATGAAGTAATTGAAAGAGTACAGCTATGTTAAAGAGAGGAAATACACTCCATTTCATTAATCGTGTGGACGGAAATAACTGCGGGGACATGATGGCCTGCCCACTGCTGTACTACTATGATTACTTTAAACAGTATTGTATTAAGCGTCATGATATACGCTTTATCGACTATGAGAGCATTTCAAGTTCAGATGTGGTGATCTTGGGGGGAGGAGGACTGCTCGACTACGCTGAGTCTATGAATCGAGCTATCAACAGGGTGCTGGATATCGGTGCGGCAGTGATCGCTTGGGCTCCGGGATTCAACACCCATAGTCAGTACTGCGACAGAGTAAAGACGCCGATCCATTTTGAACGATTTGCCCTCCTTGGGGTGCGCGATGATCAGAATTCACTCCAGTTGCCTTATTTGCCGGATGTTAGCTGTAAGCTGGAGGGGTTGCGGAGATCCTACACAGTATGCAGAGAGGTTGGGATTGCGGCACATAAGGATTATCCTATTGTGGGTCTCGACCTGGATGTTATCACCAATGAGCGCAGTATGGATGAGATTCTCCGGTTTATCGGTGAGTCGAGGACCATTATTTCCAACAGCTTTCATATGATCTATTGGGCCATCTTGATGGGGAAGAAGACGGTGTGCGTGGCACCATTCAGCTCAAGATTTTTTTCATACCGATATAAACCGGAATATTGCTCTGGCACCCTGCAGGATGCAGTGGAATGCCTTGGAAAGGCGCAGCGCTACCATGTGCTAGAGGAATGCGTCCAGATGAACGATTCCTTTTTTCAGCGGGTAAGGGAGATTATTGAGAGCAGGCTTACACCCGAACATAACCTATTTGCACTCTATGAAGGGACCACCCAGGAGGCCATTTTAAGGGAGTCGTACAGAGAGCGACAGCTGCAAGAGGGGGATATGCTCATTGCGCAGCTGTTTGTGGATGAAGGCTCGGGTTTTTGCGAGGAAAACAAACTTATCTCCATTAACAATGTGTACGGAGATGACGTACACACCATTCGCTTTGACCTTGCTGGTTTTTCTAACCCCAGGAGGCTGCGCTTTGATCCCATAGAGGCATATTTTTGTAAAGTCAAAATGCTCAGCGTAGAGTCAGACAGAGGTCCTCTGTCCTATTGGGCAAAAGCAGCCGTCAACACAGATGGTTGGAATTATTTCTTGACTACCGACCCCCAATACTATATTGGGGTGACTCCGCAGGAGAAATCTGTTACGGTGAACTTCAGACTCAGACTTTTGAGTCACAGCGAGGCCGAGGCTAACCTGTATGGTTTTTTAGATTATCAAGATCAGAGAATAGAAGCATTTGTAGGACAGCTCCGAGAAAAAGAAGCGGATTTGCAGCGTCAAATACAGATTGTCCAGGAACAAAAGGGGCAAATAGAGCAGGAGACTGCTCGGCTTCAGGAGCAGAATGAGATGCTTAGTCAATATGTTGAGCATATTCAGGAACAGAGAAAAGAAATAGAGTGGCAGTCCCTTAGGCTACGGCATCAGGATGAGGAATTGGCGCAAAAAGAGCAAAGCATTTCGCGCCAAGATCAGGAATTGGTGGTGCGCGCAGAAAAAATACATGCCCAGGATGTGCAGATTAAGCGGCTCCTTGAATGTATAGAACAGCAGAGCCAGAAGCTCACACAACAGAGTCAGCGCATTGAAAAGATGGAGGGGTGTATTACTAGACAGACTTTTGAGGTGGAACAAATGTCCCTGCAACTAAAGAACCTCTACAACTCTACCTGCTGGAGAATTACAGCGCCCATTCGGAAAATTGGCGATTTTATTAAGCTTTTATTGAAAGGAATCAATAAAAATGCGACTAAGTGACCAGCCTAAACGCGCGTGTATCTATTTTATCTATGACCGGGACGGGATCGTGGACCGCTATGTAATCCATCAGTTGGAAGATATGCGGAAAAACGTTGCCTTTCTTCATTGTGTGATCAACGGGAAACTGACTCACAAGGGAAAATATGCTTTGGAGCATGTGGCCGACGAAGTATATGTACGTGAGAATAAGGGAAACGATATCGGGGCGTACAAAGCTGCCATTCAACATATCGGGTGGGAAAAGCTTTCGTCCTTTGATGAACTTGTTATCATGAACAACACATGCTTTGGGCCGGTCTATCCGTTTAAAGAGTGTTTTGATTGGGCCCAAAATCAGGATGTTGATTTTTGGGGGCTGACTGGAGATACCAAGACGGACTGGCTGGGAACAAAGAATTATCTGCACTACAATGAATCTCGGATGCATATGCAGTCCTACTTTCTTGTTTTGCGCAAGCCCCTGTTGGGCAGCAACCTGCTGAAAGAGTTCTTCGACGAGATCCCCGAGGATACCAGCTACGTGTTCTCCGGCTGCTACTATGAGTACGCCTTTCCTGGATATTTTGAGGAGCGGGGGCACCGGGGAGCGCTTTACTGCGGCGATGAGGATGATATGGATTATCCACTGCTCCACAATCCGGCCTCTCTGCTGCGCAAATACAGGATGCCCCTTTTTAAAAAGCGCAGCTTTTTCCACCACTATACCGACGTCCTCAATCACTCCGCGGGGGAGGCCACGGCCAGGCTGATCCGTTTCCTCCAGGAGGAGACCGATTATGATATGGATCTGGTGTGGGAGTCCATCCTCCGGACCTGCAGCCTTTCCGATGTGGTGCGCTGCGCCCAGCTGAACCGTGTGCTCCCCAGCCGCCAGTTGACGGACGGGAAGCCGGCCGGGGGCAGCAGGGTGGGCCTGGTGTACCACGCCTATTATGAGGACCTGTTTGACGAGAGCATCTCCTATATCATGAATTTCCCCGCCTGGGCCGGCGTGCTGATCACCACAGACACCCAGGAGAAAAAAGCGGCGCTGGAGGCCAAGCTTCAGGCCGCCGGGGGCAAAGGAGAGGTCATCGTCATTGAGAACCGGGGGCGCGACGTGTCCAGCCTTCTGGTGGGAGCGGCGGAGTTTGTGAAGCGGTACGACCTGATCTGCTTTGCCCATGAGAAGAAGACCCCGCAGATCAAGCCCTATACCGTGGGCCGTTCCTGGGCGTATAAGCTGCATGAAAATATGTTTGGAACCGGGGAATTTGTCCAAAATGTGATTGCCATGTTTGAGCGTGAGAAGCGGCTGGGCATCGCGTTCCCCTCGGCGCCCAACCACAGCCACTACGCGTACAGCATCGGAAACGGCTGGAGCGGAAACTTTGAAAATACCCGCAAGCTCCTGACGGATTTTCATGTCCGGGCGGCCATCAACGAGCACACCCTCTGTGTCGCCCCTCTGGGCACCTGCTTTTGGTTCCGGACCAAGGCGCTGGAGAAGCTGTTCGCGGGATACGACGGGGACGGCTGGAAGTACTCGGATTTTCCCCGGGAGCCCAATCGCTACGATCAGACCATCCTCCATGCCATTGAGCGCTCCTACGCCTACTTTGCACAGGACGCGGGGTATTATCCGGTGTACCTCTACAGCGACCGGTTCGCCCAAGTGGAATTGACCACCCTGGAATTCAATCAGTCGGGCGCCACCGAGATGCGGGCATGGGTGAATGCCTTGGCCATGAATTCCCTTGTTACTGATTCCCAGAAGCGTGATGAAGAGATGACCTCCGAGGAGATCGTACAGCGTTATGACCAAAGTATCAACTATGGAGTGAAGCAAAGTATGATACATCTGGCATTTGCACTGCGCTGCAAGTACCCTACTATGTGGAAAATTATGCTGCCTGTCAGACGGGTGGTTCAGATGGTGCTGGGAATTAAGACCAAGTAAACTGATGGATAGCAGAAAATAAATCTGATAGAGAACAAAAAGTGTGGGTAATATGAAGAAAAGAGAAAAAACGTTAGAGCAATTGCGGAAGGAATTATTTGATCGGTTTCCCCAACTTGTAAGTTGCCGCACATCATTTGATGAAGCATTCAGTACTCTGCTCAACTGCTACCGCGAGGGCGGAAAGCTGTTGGTTGCAGGAAATGGAGGCAGTGCGGCGGACTCGGAGCACATAGTAGGTGAGTTGATGAAGTCGTTCTTGTTCAACCGGAAGATTACAGATGACGTGGAGCGGAATTTGGTGGAGTGTTTTGGCGAGGACGGTTTGCATTTAGCGGAAAAACTGGAAGGAGCACTGCCCGCCATTCCATTGACATCCATGCCAGCATTAACCAGTGCGTTTGCCAATGATGTGGATGTCGCAGTTTCTTTTGCACAAATGCTGTATGGATACGGTTGCGCGGGAGATGTTTTGCTGGGAATTTCCACATCGGGAAACTCAAAGAATGTCTTGTATGCATTGATGGTAGCAAAGGCAAAGGGTATCCGAACCATTTTGCTCACTGGTGGGACCGGTGGACGGGGAAGAGCCTTGGCGGATCATATCATCTGCGTGCCAGAGACGGAGACATTCAAGATTCAGGAACTGCATCTACCTATTTACCACGCACTTTGTGCCATGCTCGAGGCGGAACTGTTTCAAGAGAAATGAACTCACAATCAGAAACATTTAGTTAAAATCGAGTGTGATGCTTATTATACTTGTTCTTAATAGATAACAAGAAATCCAATGTGAACCTGAAGAACGATGAGGGGGTAGGCATTTGAACAAAGCATTTTTATTGGATCGAGATGGCACAATTAATGTGGATACCGGATATGTGGGGGATCCAGACAAGGTAGAGCTTTTATTGGGAGTTGCGGAGGCCATCCGGAACATGAACCGAACTGGGTACCTTGTGATCGTTGTGTCTAATCAGAGCGGAGTGGCCAGAGGGTATTTCGGACTGGATGCGGTGAAACGGGTAAACGACAGAATTAATGAGCTGTTGGCCCAGCAAGGCGCCCACATAGATGCGTTCTATGTCTGTCCGCATTTGAAGGGCGGGGCAGTCAAAGAATTTGATGTTGAGTGTGAATGCCGTAAGCCCAAATTGGGTCTATTTCAAAAGGCCATCACCGATTTCTCACTTGATCCTGCTCAGTGCTTTGCTTGCGGGGATAAGCCCCGAGATATAGAGCGGCTGACGGAGCTGGGAATACCCCCGGAGCATCTGGCGATTGTCGACGGTGTGACCATAACTGAGTGCTTTCCATTCCTGTCGGAGTGATGGCTTGGTATGATATCCCCGACGCCAATGGGCGGAAAGGACTATTGCGACTATTTCACTGATAACGAGGTTTAGTATGGTATTTTCATCGCCGATTTTTTTGTTTTTATTTTTTCCATTTGCTTTATTGGGGTATTACTTGTTCAGAAAGAAGCTGGGGAATCTATTTCTCCTGATCATCTCGTTGCTGTTTTACGCATGGGGTGAACCTAAATTTGTCGTCGTTATGATCGCTACGGTCCTTCTAGATTATCTGCTGGGGCTGTGGGGGAACTGGGCGCGTGTAAGGGGGCGCAGTACCCGTCCAGTCATTGTGATGGCTGCTGTGTTAAATGTGGGGCTTCTGTTTGTATTCAAATACTTAAATTTTGCGACGGAGAACCTGCGCCTGCTGTTGGGAGATATGGTCCCGCTAACGCAAATTGTCCTTCCCATCGGGATTTCCTTTTTCACGTTCCAGGCTATGTCCTATGTATTTGACGTATGCGCTGGAAAAGGTGAAGTGCAGCGCAATCCGCTCAATGTATTGCTATATGTTAGCCTGTTTCCCCAGTTGATCGCCGGACCCATTGTGCGCTATCAAACCGTGGCGCAGGAGATCAAGCACCGCAAGGAGACGCTGGATGACTTTACCTACGGAATTGAACGTTTTATCATTGGGTTTGCCAAAAAGGCCGTCCTGGCCAATACCATTGGCATTACTGTGGATTACTGTTTCGGCCTGGTGGGCGGCCAGGGCGGTTCGGGCCTGACCACAGGGATCGCGTGGCTGGGGGCCATCGGATATTCCCTGCAGCTCTATTACGATTTTTCCGGCTACTCGGACATGGCCATTGGCCTGGGGCGCATGTTCGGCTTCCATTTTGAAGAGAACTTCAACTACCCCTACATGACCAAATCGGTGGGGGAGTTCTGGAGAAGATGGCATATCTCCATGGGCAGCTGGTTCCGGGACTATGTTTACTTCCCCTTGGGCGGATCGAAGGTGAACGGCACCGGCCGGATTATCTTCAACCTGTTTGTGGTGTGGCTTCTGACCGGAATCTGGCACGGGGCGAATTGGACGTTTATCGTCTGGGGTCTTTGGCATTTTATGTGGATCGCCTTTGAGCGTATAAGTGGGATACCAAAGCGCTGCGGGAAACTTGGCTCATTTTTTTATCGATGCATTTCGTTGCTAGTTGTGATCATTGGATGGGTGATCTTCAGAGCAGATTCCCTGACCCAGGCCAAGGTGTATCTCATTACAATGTTTACCAATTGCTTTGGACAAAACCAGGCAGGGTTCCAATATCTATGCAGATATTGGCCCTTCTATTTGGCGGCACTGATCTTTTGTGCCCCAATTTATCAGATCCTGCGCCAACGTATGGGAAATGCGTCTGCAAGTTTGATCGGAAATGCGATGTATAAGGTTATCCTGCTGCTGCTGTTTAAGATTTCGATCGTGTTCTGCATAGCGGGGACCTATAACGCGTTTATATATTTCAATTTCTGAGTTTGGCGGTGCAACTGATTATATGAAACGTAAAATTGAGATTGTTTTCTGCATACTATTTCTCTTAATGGTTGCGGTTCCGCTGGCATTGTCAGACTTCAGGGGCGGCGGAGTATCCCAGTATGAAAGACGGCAGCTGAAAGAATTCCCCACTCTGGTTACAGATACCGGCTTAGATCTGCGGAAACTGGGGGAAATAGATGATTGGGTCGACGATAATATCGGTCTGAGAGATGTTTGCGTGAATCTCTACACGCAGCTTATGGTTAAAGGGTTGCATGTATCTTCCAACGATAAGGTTATGTTTGGAACAGATGGCTGGTATTTTTATACTCCGGACCACAATATAGAAATCGGCCTGGGAAATTATTTCCTGACTGACGAGCAGCTGGATAAAATCGCCCAGAACCAGCAGCGTATTTCTGATTTTTATCAGGAAATGGGGATTGAGTACACTTTGGTGCTTACCCCCAGCAAAGCCAGCGTCTACACCGAATATGTAACTGGCGGAGAGACCACAGGAAGAACCATGATCGATCAGGTATCGGATTATTTGACTGAGCATACCGATGTTCATGTGGTCAATACCAAGACGGATCTGGTGGATGCCAAGGATCAGGGAAAACTGTTCTGGAAGACAGATACCCATTGGACGGAGCTTGGATCTTATGTGGCCTACGGGAGTATTCTGGATCGGCTCACGGCGTGGGATATTGTTTCCACCCCTAAAATGTATGTGGATTTTACCAAGGAAACGGCGCATGGATTTGGAGAATTCAATACCATGCTGGGCAATTATAAGATCCTGGGTGAAGAAGAAATCCCCAAGGGCGTGTTGCAGGGAAGCGGTGAGCAGATCACCAGCGGCGCACAATACGAAAAATTAGCTGCGATTCAGAAGGTGGTTGAGCCCAATTACCCGGCCATCATCATCCACAATGACCAAAGCACGGATCAAAACTTGCTTATTTATGGCGATTCCCAGTGGGAACTGATTAGAAATATGCCGTGGTATTTTTCCGCCAATTTTTCCGATGTAGTGTCGATGCGTTCCGATAAACTGAACATGGATATTGATTACTGTGCGCAGCCGGATGTGATTATTTTTGGCTGTTCCGAGCGATATATCGATACCAAGCTTTTGGCGGACAACCCCTCCTTTATTCCCTTCATGGATCAGCCGGACCAGGCGCTCAGTGATAGGAGCGGAGTAAACGACGCGGAGTGGCGTCTGTTTGTGGATAGCTTTGACGGGGCTGTCTCCACACAGGAAGATACGCTGAATCGTATGAGCAGCAACACGAGTAGCTCGGTAAATATTCAGGGCTGGTGTGCGGATCTGCGGAATCACTCCAGTATGAGCAGCTTGTATGTCCAGATCGGTACCATGTTGTTCCCGTGTGAGTATGGGCTTAACAGTGAAAGTGTGGCGGACTATTATCAGGACGAGGCGTATGGTCAGTGCGGATTTTCCGTGCAAATTCCTCGGATCTGTTTTGAGCGAACCAATCCCGACCAAATAAAGTTTGTGGCTATCTCCCAGGATGGGCAAAAAGAGTTTGAAAAAACATACGCCCTCCGTCAGACAAATCCCAGCACCATGTATGAGGGCCTTGCCGATCTGCCGGTGCAGTCCCTAGACAATTCTGCCAATAATCTCTGGATCGATTACTGCAACGATGTGGCACAGCCGGATGCACAGCTGGTGCACCTTGATTTGAGCCAAAGCGATGAGCTCAGCTTCAGCGGATGGGCAGCGGATCTGACCGGCGGCACGCCGCTGGGGGCGCTGTATGTCCAGATCGGGGACCAGATATTCCAGTGTCATTACGGAGAGGAACGGGGCGCCGTCGCGGATTATTTCCAGAATGAGAATCTGAAATATACGGGCTTCAGCTTCTCCGTCCCCGCGGACGTATTTCAGGGCGGCGCAGTTGACACCATGATCTTTATCGAAGTGTCCCAGGACGGCGCCTATCGTTATGAGGACGTGCCCTACCGGATCGATTACGCACAGACCTCCGGCGCGGAGGGAACCGGAGAGCCCCAGACGGCTCCCCAGCAGCCGGAAGACTCCGCCCAGAGCGAAGACGGCGAAAATCTGTTTGCCTCCAGGTATGTCACGGTTCTGCTGTTTGCCGTGGTCATTCTCACGTTCTGCCTGCTACTGTTCTTCCTAGTCCACAACGATCAGGGGGAGATGTTACGTAAGTTCAATCAAAAGAAATTCTTGTTCTCTGAGCTGATCAAACGGGATTTCACGCTGAAATACAAGAGGACTATTTTGGGCATGTTCTGGAGCATCCTCTTTCCCTTGGTAAATTTGCTGATCATGTGGCTGGTGTTCAACAAGCTGTTGGGCAGCAATATCGACCATTTTGTGGTCTACCTGTTTGCCGGACAGCTGATCTTCAACTATTTCAGCGACGCCACCAATATGGGCATGACCTCCCTAGTGGACAATGCCAGCATTTTTACCAAGGTAAACGTCCCGAAGTATTTATTCCTGTTCTCGCGGAATGTCTCCACGCTGATCAACTTCGGCCTGACCCTGATCATATTCTTTTTGTTCGTCGGGCTGGATGGCCTTCCGTTTTCCATCAAGTTCCTCTCGCTGCTGTATCCCATCATCTGCCTGATCATTTTAAATCTGGGGACAGGCATGATTTTGTCAGCCCTGTATATGTTCTTCCGGGACATGCGGTACCTGTGGAGCGTAGCGACACAACTTCTGATGTGGATGTCTGCCATCTTTTATAGTATTGACGGCTTCTCAGAGGAAGTGCAGAGATTGTTTTTGCTCAATCCTGTGTATTTGTGTATCCGGTACTTTAGAAAAGTAGTCATTGAGGACACCATTCCGACAGCCCAGTTCCATCTCCTCTTGGCGGCAATATCTCTTGGCGTTTTTGGTATCGGGTGTATTGTTTACAAGAGAAAGAATCATGAGTTTTTGTACTATGTATAAGGAGGGCAACATGGAAAAGGCAAAAGAAGATGTTGTTATTTCCGCTCAAAATGTGCGAATACAGTATAAGCTCGGCGATTTCAAAGATATCGGCTTGAAGGAATGGACAGTCCGGCATTTGAAGAAAAACTACCATGTGGAGTACTTTATGGCCGTAGACAACGTCACATTTGAATTATGCAAAGGGGAGATGCTTGGTATTATTGGAACCAACGGTGCGGGAAAATCAACCTTGCTCAAGGCAATATCCGGGATCATGGAGCCTACCAGCGGAAGTATTGAGCGAAGAGGTAATATTGCTGCTCTTTTGGAACTGGGTAGTGGATTTGATGGAGATTTGACAGTTCGGGAAAACACATACCTTCGTGGAGCAATGTTGGGATATACCCGAAAATATATGGATGAGGTTTATAAGCAGATCTTGGATTATGCGGAGCTAAGAGAATTTGAAAACCGTCCATTTAAACAACTTTCTTCTGGTATGAAATCAAGACTTGCGTTTTCTATTGCTAGTCTAGTGAATCCAGAGATCCTAATTTTGGACGAGGTTCTATCTGTGGGGGATGGGGCCTTCCGAAAAAAGAGTGAAGCAAAGATGAAAGAAATTATCAGAGGGGATGCTACTACCATCTTGGTTTCACACTCCTTAGAGCAGATTCGAGAGCTGTGCACCAAGATTCTTTGGCTACACAGGGGAAAACAAATTGCGTTCGGGGAAAATGTTCAGGATATATGTAATAAATATCAAAGTTTTTTAAATAACAAATTTACAATTGTTTAAAGCGTAGTTCCAAAATGAATGGCAGCTAATTTTATAGAAACTGAACAAGCTATAGAGATTGATTACCTATGTTAAAGACCGGCCCAGCCATGACCACCCGTATGCGATCT
>CALXDC010000022.1 GCA_944386975.1 uncultured Oscillospiraceae bacterium
GGCAAGGTTTTGTCATCGGACAAAACCTTGGACGCGCCAAAGGCGCGGCGCGCCTGCGCGCGCGGGCGACTGGCAGGGATCCCTCTCTTACTCCAGGCCCTCCAGCTCCTCCAGCCACAGTGCCGCCACGGCGTCGCTGGGCATCCGCCAGATTCCCCATGGAAGCCTTGCTTCCATGGGGACCCCCTTGATTTCATATCCTCGGCGGGAATGAATCCCGCCTCCGGCAAGGTTTTGTCATCGGACAAAACCTTGGACGCGCCAAAGGCGCGGCGCGCCTGCGCGCGCGGGCGACTGGCAGGAATCCCTCTCTTACTCCAGGCCCTCCAGCTCCTCCAGCCACAGTGCCGCAACAGCGTCGCTGGGCATCCGCCAGTCGCCCCGGGGGCTGAGGGCCACGGAACCCACCTTGGGACCGTCGGAGAGACAGGAGCGCTTGAACTGCTGGGAGAAGAACCGGCGGTAGAAGTTCCTGAGCCACTTCAGCAGCGTGGCCCGGTCGTACCGCTTGCCCATGGCCTGCTCCGCCAGCCGCAGCACCTTCCGGGGCGAAAAGCCCCAGCGGACGGCATAATAGAGGTAGAAGTCGTGGAGCTCGTAGGGCCCCACCAGATCCTCCGTCTTCTGGGCGATCTTCCCCTCAATGGCGGGCAGCAGCTCCGGAGACACGGGGGTGTCCAGAATATCCGCCAGGACGGTGGAGAGCTTGGGGTCCTCCGCCTCCTTGTCGTCGCTGATAAAGCTGACCAGATGGCGCACCAGGGTCTTGGGAATCCCGGCGTTGACGGCGTAGTTGCTCATGTGGTCCCCGTTGTAGGTGCACCAGCCCAGGGCCAGCTCGCTGAGGTCCCCGGTGCCGATGACCAGGCCCCCGGTCTGGTTGGCAATATCCATGAGCACCTGGGTCCTCTCCCGGGCCTGCCCGTTTTCAAAGGTCACGCTGTGATCCTCCATGGACTGGCCGATGTCGGTGAAGTGCTGCTTCACCGCCCGGCCGATGTCGATGGTCCGCAGGGTGCAGCCCAGCCGCTCCGCCAGCAGCACCGCGTTGGACTTGGTCCGGTCCGTGGTGCCGAAGCAGGGCATGGTCACCGCCAGAATATCCGTGGAGGGGCGGCCCAGCATCTGCATGGCCACCGCCGTGATGAGCACCGCCAGGGTGCTGTCCAGCCCGCCGGAGAGTCCCACCACCGCCGTCCTGGCGTTGGTGTGCTCCAGCCGCTTCTTCAGCCCCAGGGCGGCAATATAGAGAATCTCGTTGCACCGGTCCGCCCGGTCCGTCTCATCCCGGGGGACGAAGGGGGTGGGGGACACGGACCGGGTAAGCTGGGTCTTGCCGGGGTTCAGGGCAAAAGAGCTCTCGCAGGTGTGGAACGGCCGGGCGGAACAGGCGGGGAAGGTGTTCATCCGCTGCCGCTCATACCGGAGCCGGTCCACGTCGATCTCGCTGACGGTGAGGCCGCCGGCAAACCGCCGCTCCGCTAGAATCGCCCCGTTTTCGGCAATCATATTGTGACCGGCGAATACCAGATCGGTGGTAGACTCCCCTTCCCCGGCGTCGGCGTAGACATAGCCGCATACCAGCCGCCCCGACTGGCCGGACACCAGGGAGCGGCGGTAGGCCGCCTTCCCCACCAGCTCGTTGGAGGCGGAGAGATTCAGGATCACCGTGGCCCCCTCCAGCGCCAGAGAGGTGGAGGGGGGCTCGGCGGCCCACAAATCCTCGCAGATCTCCACCCCCACCACCAGATTGGGCACCGTCTCGCAGCGGAAGAGGGTCTGGCCTATGGCGTAGGATTCCCCGCACAGCTCCGCCTCCACGCACATCCCGGGCTGGCCGGGGGTGAACCACCGCTGCTCGTAAAACTCCCCGTAGTTGGGCAGACAGGTCTTGGGTACTAGCCCCAAAATCTCTCCTTTTTGTATAACAGCGGCACAGTTATACAATTTGTTGTCATATTTCCCCCGGACAGGCAGGCCCACGGCGGCAAGCATATCCAGATTCCGGGTGGCGTCCAGGATGGTCTGGAGTCCCTCCTGTGCCCCTCTCAGCAGGGCGGACTGGAGGAACAGATCGCCGCAGGTGTAGCCGGTGAGGCACAGCTCCGGCAGGGCCAGTACCTTGACGCCCTGCTGGTCCGCCTGGCGCATCAGGGTAAAGATCTGTTCGGCGTTGTAGCGGCAGTCGGCCACCCGGATTTTGGGGGTGCCGGCGGCGACTTTGACGAATCCATCTCTCATAAAAGCTCCTCCTTTGTGGGGTGTTGGTTGTTTGGCGGTATTATACCGCTTTTTTTCGGAAAACACAATCAAAAAGGGGGAAGAGAACAATCCCGGAGGCGGAAGAATTGCAATACTTAAAAAGATATGGTATACTGACCAGGAAAATACGCGGCGCACCGTCGCTGCCGTCTCAGGCGGCGACGTCTGAAAAAAGGAAGGGATACGCCATGAAAGACTTTGTTCTGATGACCGACAGCTGCTGCGATCTCACCGCCGGGATGGCAGAGCAGCTGGGACTGATTGTTCTGCCTCTCTCCGTTCTTCAGGAGGGCAAGGAGTACCGCAATTATCTGGACCACCGGGAGTTAGACCCGGCGGTGTTTTACGACAAGCTGCGGAAGGGGTCCATGGGCTCCACCTCCGCCGCCAACGTGGCCGCCTTCCACGAGGCCATGGAGGCCGTCCTCAAGGAGGGGAAGGACATCCTCTGTATGAGCTTCTCCTCCGCCCTGTCCACCACCTACCAGTCTGCCTCCATTGCCGCCCAGGAGCTGCGGGAGGCCTATCCCGACAGCACCATCTACGTGGTGGACACCAAGTGCGCCTCCATGGGGCAGGGGCTTCTGGTGTATCTGGCGGGCCGGGAGAAGGCCGCCGGAAAGACCATCGACCAGGTGAAGGACTATGTGGAGGAGACCATCCCCCACCTGTGCCACTGGTTCACCGTGGACGACCTCAACCACCTCAAGCGGGGCGGCCGGGTCTCGGCGGCGGCGGCGCTGCTGGGCACCATGCTGCAGATGAAGCCGGTGCTCCATGTGGACGACGAGGGCCGCCTCATCCCCGTGGGCAAGGTCCGGGGCCGGAAGGCCTCCATCAAGGCGCTGCTGGACAAGATGGAGGAGCTGGCGGTGAACACCGAGGACGTGTTTATCAGCCACGGCGACTGTCTGGGCGAGGTGGAGGAGATGGCCAAGGAGATCCAAAAGCGCTTCGGCACGAAGAAGGTCCATATCAACTACGTGGGCCCCGTCATCGGCAATCACTCCGGTCCGGGTACCGTTGCGCTGTTCTTCCTGGGCAAGCACCGGTGAGGATTACCGGACAGCTGCCCCGGTGATTGCCGACTACCGCCGCAGGTGCGGCGTCATTTCCGGCTTTGCCGGAAATGGCTTTGGGCGGATTCACTTCGCCCAAAGCGTATGAAATTCCGGGGGTCCCCGCGCCGTCCCCAGGACGGAGCGGGGCACATCACTCCGGTCCGGGTACCATCGCGCTGTTCTTCCTGGGCAAGCACAGATGACCAACATCAAGGGGACGGCCCCGAGGCCGTCCCCCTCTTTTCGGAGGATATGACTATGAAATGGCTGGAACTGCACATCGACACCACCCCCGCCGGGCTGGAGCCCGTCAGCGAGCTGCTCCGGGACCAGGGCATCGAGGGCCTGGTCATTGAGGACGAGGGGGAGTTCCACACCTTTTTGGAGCAAAACCGGCAGTACTGGGACTATGTGGACGAGTCCCTTACCCGGGAAATGGCGGGGAAGAGCCGCGTCACCTTCTACCTGGAGGACAGCAATGCCGGCTACACCGCCCTGGCGGCGGTGCGCATCGCCCTCACCGCCGTAAAGAAGGATCACCCGGAGTACGGCCCCCTGATTCTCTCCATGGAGAACGTGGAGGACGCGGACTGGGAGAACAACTGGAAGGCCTTCTACAAGCCCATGGAGATCGGGGACCGGCTCATCGTCATCCCCGACTGGGAGGAGGCGGAGGCGGGGGACCGGGTGGCCCTGCGCCTGAATCCCGGCCTCATCTTCGGCACCGGCAGCCATGCCACCACCCGGCTGTGCCTCCAGGCCCTGGAGCGGATTGTGACGCCGGGGATGGCGGTGCTGGACCTGGGCTGCGGCAGCGGCATTCTGTCCATCGCCGCCCTCCTTCTGGGGGCGGAGCGGGCCTACGGCTGCGACATCGACGACAAGGCGGTGGACGTGGCCTATGAGAACGCCGCCCTCAACGGCATCGGCAGGGACCGGTATACCGTCCGGGCCGGGGATGTGCTCAGCGACGAGGGGCTGCGGCGGGACATGGGGAGCGGCTACGACATCGTGGTGGCCAACATTGTCTCCGACGTCATCATCGGCCTTGCGCCCACCGCCCGGGGGCTGAAGAAGCCGGAGGGGTATTTCCTCTGCTCCGGCATCATCGACGACCGGGCGGAGGAGGTGCGGCAGAAGCTGGAGGCGGCGGGTCTCACCATTTTGGAGACCCACAGCAGCGAGGGCTGGTTCAGCTACCTCTGCCGGTAACAACAGAATATGGACAAGGAGGCCCCGCTGCCGACGGCAGCGGGGCCTCCTGCGCTGCTATGTTAAGGTTTTTCCTGTTTCCGGCCCCTCCTCCACAGATGGCCCAGCAGGCTCCCGACGCCGAGGCCCCCCGCCATGCCGGTGCAGCTGAGGATGGTCAGCCACAGCAGCATGCCGATGAACTCCCCGTTGTTCTCCCCGAACAGCGTCATAAAGATCTGCAGCGTATAGGAGAAGGGAATGAGCACCAGCGTCAGCGCGACGGCGTCCAGAACCAGGAAAATCAGGCACAGCACCAGCAGGGTCCGCCTCCGTTTCCGCCGGAAGGCCCAGGCGATCAGGGTCCCGCAGACCAGGGGGATCAGCAGGAAGAGGCCCAGGCTATATAGCGCATTGACTTCCACCAGCCGGTTCAGGGTGAGGATCAGGACATAGGTGAGGACGAAGGTCAGCGCCACTAAGAGGAGAACCGTGATGTGCTGATGGCGCTTGAACTCCCCCAGAAAGTCCCGGTGGGGCTGGGGGGCGTGGTCCAGCTCCAGCCGGGCGGTCATGGCGTCCCGCACTGCCCGGCAGTCCGGGCAGCCCTCCAGGTGGTCCTCCACCGCCCGGGCGGTCTCCCTGCTGGTGAGCCCATCCACAAAGGAGGGCAGCAGGTCCTTTACGATGTGGCAGGGCAGCATGTCAATCCTCTCCTTCCATCAGCTTCTGCTTGGCCCGGTAGAAGGTCACCCGGGCCCAATTCTCGCTCTCCCCCAGAATGGCGCCGATCTCCCCGAAGGGCAGCTCTCCCGCCAGGCGGAGGTAGACCACCTCCCGCATCCGCTCCGGGAGATCGTGGATGCGGCGGAAGAGGACCGCCCGCCGGTCGTTTTCCATGGCCCGGGCCTCGGCGCTGTCGGCGTGGAGAAGGAACTCCGCCTCCTCCAGCGGGACGTGCGCCCGCCTGGCCCGGCGGCCCAGCTCCTTTTTCAGAAGGTTCTTGGCGATGCCGCAGAGATAGGTGGAGGGGGCGGCGTCGCCCCGGTACTTCCCCGCCTGGCGGAGGGCCTCATAGAAGGTCTGCTGGGTCAGCTCCTCGGAGAGATCCCGGTCCCGGGTCAGGGAGAACAGGTAGCGGTAGACGATATCGGCGCTCTCCCGGTAGATCTGGTCGAAGTGTTCCACGTCCTCCCCTCCCTTCTGCCTGTATGTGACGGCGTCGGGCCCGTTCGTTACATGCCGGAGAAACATTTTTTGCCGCCTCTGAGGCCGGATAAAACAGCGGAGGAACGGCCCCCGGCCGTTCCTCCGCGCTCTGACGCTCCTATACCCGCTTGATCTTCAGCCCCAGGTCCGTGTACTGTCCGTAGAGGTCGTCGGACAGCTCGCTGCCGGTGATCACCAGGGCCACCTCAGAAAAATCCCAGGCCTTCAGGAAGGCGCTGCGGTGAAATTTCTCGTGATCGGCCAGCACGATCAGCTCCCCCGCCATGTGGCCGATTTTCTGCTTGATGGCGATATCCTCGATGTTGGTCAGCATCAGGCCGTTGGTGGTGGAGATGGCGTCGATGCCCATAAAGGCGTAGTCCACCTGCATTCTGCCCACAAACTGGTCGGTAAAATAGCCGCTGAGGGAGTAAAACCCCTGGCGCAGCACCCCGCCGGTGACCATCACCACCAGATTGGTCGCGGCCGACAGGTCCCCGGCGATGAGCACGTCGTTGGTGCAGACGGAGACCCCCTGCTTGGAGATCAGCGACTCCGTCATCTCCCGCACAGTGGAGCTGGCGTCCAGATAGATGCTGCTGTTGGTGGAAATCAATGTGGCGGCATAGGCCGCAATGCGCTTTTTCTCCGTCTCATTGCGGCGGCGCTTGATGGCGTAGGGGTGCTCAAAGGTGTTGCCGGAGCCCCGCAGCACCGCGCCGCCCCGGATACATTCCACCACCTTCTTCTGTTCCAGCTCCTTGATGCTCCTGCGAATGGTGGCGGGTGAGGTCTGAAAAGCCTCCGCCAGCTCGTGAATGCTGGCGTACTTGTTTGCGACAAGATAGTCGCGGATTCGCTCCAATCGTTCGGCGTGCAGCACGGTGGCACCTCCAGGATGGATATGTCATGCTTTATTTCCCTATAATTATACCATTTTTGCTCCATTTTGCAACGCTCATTTTCCGCCGGGCAGGGACTGCAGCATCCGGGCCGCCTCCGCAAAGGCCAGGGCCATGCCGCCCTGCTCCACGGAGGGCACCACCCGGTCCGCCGCCGCCCGCACCGCCGCCGCGGCGTTCTCCGGGGCAAAGGCGTATCCCGCCAGCTCCAGCATGGGCAGGTCCGTCAGGCCGTCCCCGGCGCAGAGGAAGCGGCCCGGCGGAATTCCCACGAGACGGGCCAGCCGCAGCAGAGCGTCCCCCTTGGCGGCCCCCGCCGCCACCACGTCCACAAAGCTGCGGCTGGCAAAGGTGAAGCGGTAGCGCCCCTCCGGGAAAAACCGGCGGCAGGCCTCCAGGCGGGCGGGCTCCTCACAGCACAGCGTCAGCTTCAGCACCGGCCCCTCCACCTCCTCCACACTGCGCAGAGGCCCGACATTCTCCTCCGGCACCCCCGCCGCGTTCAGGCGGCGGTTGCGCCGCAGCACATAGCTGGTTTTCTCCGTCAGCGCCTGGACGCTGACAGAGGGGGCCTGGACCAGCAGGGCCCGGAGGATCTCCATCACCTCCGGGGGCAATGGCCGGAGATCGAGATACCGGCGGCTTTGAAAGTCATAGAGGGCGGCGCCGCCGCAGAGAACGGAGGGCGCATTGACCCCCAGACGGCGCGCCGTCTCCTCCGCCGCGGGCAGGGAGCGGCCGGTGCAGAGGGCCAGACGTCCCCCCAGGGCCGTGTAGCGCCGGGCCGCCTCCGCCACCGCCGGCGGCAGGGGAACATTCCGCCGCAGCAGCGTGCCGTCCACGTCTGTCAGAAAAAAGCAGGTGTCGGAATACGCCCCGCCCCGCGGCAGACCATTTGTCATGTTCCTCTCCCCTCCCTGCAGCACGTTTCCTTTTCGCGAAAGCTCATTTCTCTCCCCGTCAAGAGTAAGGGACGCCCCGCGGCACAGCCGCGGGGCGTTTCTCTTCCCTCTGTGAATCTCCTCGGAGGCGCTCAGCACAGCGCGCCCGTCTCCCGGAGGGAACGGACCTTGTCCATAAACCGCTTGACCCGCTCCTGGTCCACATGATTTTCAAACACGCCGTCCTTCTTGAAGGTGGTGCCCACCACGGCGCCGTCCGCCACCGCCAGCTGCTGCTCCACGTTCTCATAGCGTACGCCGGTGTTGGCAAAGACCACCGTGCCGGGGACCGTGTCCTTCACCCGCTTGAGCAGCTGGGTGTCGGTCATGGCGCCGGCGGTGAGGCCGGAGACGCACAGGGCGTCGGGCCGGTTGTTGAACACCGTGGATTTGGCCACCGACTCGATATCCCGGTCCGCCATATACTTGGCCGCCTCGGGGACAATGTTGAACAGCAGCTTCACCTTCTCCGCGCCGATCATGTGCTGATGGCGGATGGTCTTGCCCACGTTGGTGTTCCAGATGCCAAAGTCGCTGGCATAGACGCCGGTGAAGATCTCCCGCACAAACTTGGCGTCTGTGGCCACCGCCAGATCCAGAGATTTCTCCGGATCCCACAGCACGTTGACGCCGTAGGGGATCCGAATGTCCCGCTTCAGCTCCCCGATCACCCGGGCCATGGCCGCCACGGTGACGGTTTCCACACTGGTGAGATAGGGCAGGCTGAACTCATTGGAGAACATGACCGCGTCCACGCCGCCGTCCTGCAGGGCCATCAGGTCCTGACGGGCGTGCTCGATCACCTGCTCCATGGTGCTGGAGCTATAATAGGGATCTGCGGGCAGCGGGTCCAGATGGCACATGGCGATGATGGCCTTTTCCGTGCCGATGACATCAGTTAACCAACTCATTGTATGATTCCTCCTCATGGTATTTCCAGTTTTCGATATGTTGCGTCCGGGACGGCGCGGGGCGTCACGCGGTCCGGTTCCGGGAGATCCTGACGAACAGGAACGCGATGGGGATGATGAGCAGCAGCAGCAGGTAGCTCATGGCGGAGGCCTTGCCGATCTCCAGATACCGGAAGGCCTGCTGGTAGATGTGATAGCTGATGACCTCCGTGCTGGTACCGGGGCCGCCCCGGGTGAGGACGAAGATCAGGTCGTAGGTCTTCAGCGCGGTGATGGTCCGCAGCAGCAGCACCACAGAGAAGGTGGGCAGCATCATGGGCACCGTCAGGCGGAAGAAGCTCTGGGTGCGGGAGGCGCCGTCGATGGCCGCCGCCTCATAGGGTTCGGCGGGCAGGGTCACCAATCCCGCCAGAATCACCAGCACCATGTAGGGCACGTTCTGCCACACATCAATGAACATCACCGTCTTCAGCGCCAGTGAGGAATCCGCCAGCCAGGCCTGACCGGAGATTCCCACCAGGGAGAGCATGTAGTTGACAATCCCCAGGTTGGCGTGAAGCAGCAGCCGCCAGATCAGGCCCACAGCAATAGGGGTGATCATCATCGGTACAATGATAATGGTGAAAAAGAAGTTCCGGCCCTTGCGGATGTTGTTGAGCAGAAGGGCGATGGCGAGACCGGCCAGGAACTCCACCACCACCACGCCCACGGTGAACTTGGCGGTGGTGACAACCGATTCGATAAAATATTCGTCCTGAAGGACACTGGCGTAGTTGGACAAACCCACAAAATCGCCCAGGCCCTGGTATTTCAGATTGGTATTGAAAAAGCTGGTGATCAGGGAGTAGCCCAGAGGAATTGCCAGCACCAGCAGCAGCGCAATCAGCGAGGGCAGCATGAACACCGTGAAATTTTTTCTGCGTATGGATCTCAAGTCAATGGTCCCCCCTTGTCTGTGTTCTCATGCGGTGGGGCGCCCCGGGCGGGGCGCCCTGCCGGAGGTCACTGCATTTCCTGCATCTCCTGGGCCACCATATCCAGGGCCTCCTGGGCGCTCTTGGAGCCGGTGACGGCCTCAGACAGCTCCCGTCCCAGCACCTCGATCAGCTGGGGAGCGTCCTCCATGATGGGGATCATCTTGGACTGCTCCATGATGGTCTGCACCGTGGCCAGATAGGGGCAGGCCTCCAGCACCTCCGGATCGCTCATCACGTCGCTGCGGGTGGGAGAGCCGCCGTCGAGCGCCCGGGCCTTGCAGACGTCAAAGGACTCCACCCACTGCAAAAACTGCCAGGACAGCTCCGCATCCGGCGCATTGTGGGGAATGGCCCAGCCCCAGCCGGCATTGAGGGACACGCCGCCGGGCATGGGGGCGATATCGCACAGCCCCGCCACGCTGGACTCGGAGGCGTTCTGCAGCTTGGGCAGCATCCAGTTGTAGGTAACGTAGGAGGCGGCTCCGCCCTGGGCGATCACGTTGAAGGCCTCGTCAAAGCCGAAGCCGGGCGCGCCGGAGGGGGCGGCGTTGGTCATGTTGTCCACATACAGCTCCAGGGCGTGAACCGCCTCAGGGCTGTTGATGACGATATCGCCATTGTCGTCATAGAAGTCTCCGCCGCAGCTGAAGAGATAGTTGCACCACTCCATGGCGATGGGGTCGGGCCGCAGGCCCTGCATCACCGCGCCGGCGAGAGATTCTCCCTTGACGCTGGTGATGTACTTGCAGGCCTCCACATAGTCCTCCATGGTGCCGTTGACGGTCAGCTCCTTGCCGGTGGCCTGGCGGTAGCCCTCCTGCAGCGCTTCATCCTCCCACACGTCGGTGCGGTAGACGAGGGACAGCATGTAGTTGTAGAAGGGCAGCATATAGGTGGCGCCGTCCACCTCGCCCACCATGTTCATCATGGAGTCGATGTACACCGAGGTGTCGAATCCGGAGGATTCGATCAAGTCGTCCAGGGGCTGGATCCATCCGGCCGTCACAAATTCGCCCACCCAGTAGCAGTCCACCACGATGATGTCGTAGGCGTTGGTGGAGCTGAGCATCTGGGTAAGAATCTTCTCGTGCATGGAGGAGTAGTTGACGGACTCGATGTTCACCGTGATGCCGGTCTCCGCCTCAAATTCCTCCAGATGGGCCGCCACACACGCGGTATCGGGCACGTCTTCCATGAGGATGTTGATGGTCTTCTTCCCGTCTCCGCCGCCCGCATCGGACTTCTTGCCGCAGCCGCTCAGCGCCAGGGAGAGCACCATGACCGCCGCCAGCAGGAAGGCGGCTGTGCGGATCCTGTTTCGTTTCATCTCAAATTCCTCCTTGTTGTATGATCATTCTGCCGCGGTCCCCGCCGCGAAACGTCTTATTTTACCGAGCCGAAGGTAAGTCCCTGCACCAGATATTTTTTAATGAATACCGTCAGGAAAATGACCGGCAGGATGGCCACAATGGTGGAGGCGCACAGCTCCGCGATCATCACGCCCTGCTGGGTGTCCAGGCTGGCGATGGCCACAGGGATGGTGCGGGTGTTGAGGCCGGTCAGATTCAGGGCAAACATGAACTCGTTCCAGCAGACGATGAAGCTGTACACCGCCGTGGCCATGATCCCCGGCATCACCAGGGGCAGCACCACCCGGAAATAGGCCTGCACATGGGTGCAGCCGTCCACAGCGCAGGCGTCGTCCAGCTCCCGGGGGATGGCCTCAAAGTGGCTGAGCAGCATCCAGATCACATAGGGCAGGTTGAAGGAGAGGTACGCCATGATCAGGGCGAAGTAGGTGTCGTCCAGCCCCAGGGATTTGATAACCAGGGACAGGGGAATGATCATCACCACCGGCGGAATCATCTGGGTCACCAGGATGGCCACCTTCAGCCGCCCGTTGTGCCGGGCGCAGCGGCAGATCCAGTAGGAGGACATGGCGCCCAGCAGCACGGAGATCAGGGTGGAGACCAGGGCGATGAAAAAGCTGTTGAGGAAATAGCTGCCGAAGGGATTGTCGGTAAAAATGCTGATGTAGTTGTCCAGGGTCACCTCCGCCATCCAGTTGGGCGGAATTTTGTAGGCCTCCACCTTGGTGATCAGGGATGTGCGCAGAATCCACAGCAGAGGCAGCAGGAAAAACAATGTGATGAGGGTCAGTGCCACATAGGTCAGGCCCATCTCCCATTTGGATTTTCGTCTATGCAATGTGCTTCACCTACCTATTCTTCCAAGCAAATTTCATCCAGACTATGGAGCACAATGGCGCCCAGGTCCCGCATCTGCCGGGCCATCTCCTCCGTCTCCGGAATTCCGATTCCCACAGCGCCCGCCGTCCGGGCCATCTCCATATCCACATAGGAGTCCCCCACCATGGCGATGCGGTCCATGGGCAGCCCCAGACGGTCCGCAGCGGCCTGCAGCATGTCCGGGTGGGGCTTGCCCCGGGCAACATCCCGGGGCGAGAGGATAAAGGAGAGGGCCTGGGGGGCGTCAAAGAGGCGGAAGGAGGCCAGAACCCGCTCCGTAGTGTCGGAGGTGGCCACGCCGTAGGGGATGCCCCGGCGGCGCAGGCGCTCCATGATCCCGGGGAAGCCGGGCCGGGGCCGCAGGGCTCTGCGCAGATCCAGCTCCAGATCCGCCTGGGAAAAGACCCGGTCCGCGGCGTTTCGGGCCTCGGTCCACCGCAGGCCCGCCGCCTGGACAATGAGGGCGGCGGTGGCGGCCACCTCTTCCCCTGGGGAGGCCACCGCCAGGATTCCCTGGGGGTCCACCTCCGTCACCCGGACGCCGTCGGCGGTGTCTACGCCGAAGCAGGCGGCCCACCGGTCCGGAAGACCGGGGATGTTCAGGCCCCGCAGCTGCCGCAGCCGCTCCTCCGCCAGAGCAATCCAGAAGGCCCGGCTCTCAAAGAGAAGCCCGTCCTTGTCGAAGACAAAGGCGTCCACCGTCAGGCTACGGCCGCCGACCCGGACCCGGCTCATACCAGATTGGCGCCGCCGGCCACGTTCACCGCCTCGCCGGTGAGGAACTTGGCCTCGGGGGACACCAGAAAGCCCACCACGTCGGCCACGTCCTCCGGATCGCACAGGCGGCCCAGCGGCGTGCGCTCCACATAGCCCGCCAGCACCTGCTGCGGCGTGATGCCCCGCATTTCACCTTCCCAGACGATCTCCCGGGCCTGCATGTCGGTTTTCACATAGCCGGGGCAGACACAGTTGACGGTAATCCCCCGCTCGGCAAACTCCAGCGCCACCGCTTTGGTCAGACCCAGCACGGCAAATTTGGAGGCGGTGTAGTGGGGAAGGGTGGGGTCCGGCTTCACCGCCGCCATGGAGCAGGTGTTGACGATGCGGCCGCCCTGCCGCAGCAGGGGCGCCGCCGCCTGGGTCACCAGGAACATCCCCTTCACGTTGACGTTGAAGTTGAAGTCCCACTCCTCCTCCGTCAGATCCACCAGATGGTGCATGGTGGAGACGCCGGCGTTGTTCATCAGCAGGTCCAGAGCGCCGTAGTGCTCCTTCACCCAGGCCATGGCCTCCTGGACGCCGGCCTTGCTGGTGACGTCCACCTGCAGCGGGGCGTGGCGCTGGCTTCTGGTGGGATTGGGCAGCAGCGCCACCGTCTCCTCAGCGCCCCGGAGGTTCAAATCGGCCACCACTACACTGGCCCCCAGAGCGGCGAATTTCCGGGCGATGGCCCGGCCGATCCCGCCGCCGGCCCCTGTGACAAACGCCACCTGTCCTTCGTTTTGCAGCATACGAACTCCTCCTTTGTCAAACGGTCTTTTGCTCTTCGTTGTACAGTGTGCCCAGGCTCTCGCAGGAGGGCCGGAGCTGGGAATACAGATTCCGGTAGATGGGATAGGCCCGGCGGTAGACCTCCGCGGCCTCGGGATTGGGCTTGTAGATCCGGTACTGGGTCAGGAAGCGGCCGATCTCCTCCCACTCCCGGAAGATCCCGGCCTGCATGCCGGCCAGGAAGGCCACCCCCAGCGCCGAGCCGGGGTGGGAGGGGTAGGCCCGCACCTCCGCATTCAGCACATCCGCCGCAATCTGACACCACAGCGGGCTCTTTGCGCCGCCGTCGGTGGCGATGATCTGGCGGGGGTGGTAGCCCATCTCCTCAATCACCTCCACATGGTGGCGGAAGCCGTACAGCACCGACTCCAGAATGGCCCGGAAAAGGTGGGCCCTGGTGTGAGAGAGGGTCAGGCCGAAGAAAACGCCTCTGGCGTTGGGATCAAACAGCGGGGTCTTCTCCCCCAGGAAGTAGGGCAGCACCACCAGTCCGTCGGCGGCGGGGGGAATCTCCTCCGCCTCCCGATCCAGGGTCTGGAGAATGTGGGGGTCCTGGGAGCGGAGAATGTCGTGGGTGTACCATTTGACCAGGGAGCCGCTGGAGGCCATGCAGCCGTTGATGAGATAGCGGCCCGGCACGTCGTGGTAGTCGAAGAAGAGCTGGGGGCTGGTCTTCAGCTGCCGGGTGCAGTAGAGAATGTCCCCGGCGCCGCCGAACTTGATGAGCAGGTCCCCCTCATCCAGAATTCCGGCGGCCAGCGTGGAGGCCACGTGGTCGGCGCTGCCGCCGATAATGGGAATCCCGCCGGGCAGCCCCATCAGCGTCTCCATCTCGGGGGAGGTGACGGCCACCGCCTCCATGGGCTCGCTCACCCGGGGCAGCCAGCCGGGGTCCACACCGAACTGCTCCAGCTGATCGGTGAGCCATACCCGGCGGTGAATGTCGAAGCAGCCGCTCTCCGCCGCCCAGTTCAGCTCCAGGGATTTGACGCCGGAGAGCCGGTAGAGAATGTAGTCGTAGGACCCCATGACGGTGCGGGTTCTGGCCCAATTGTCCGGCTCGTGCTCCTTGACCCAGAGCAGCCGGGGCAGAATGTGCTGCTGGTTGGTCCGGCCGCCGGTCTGCCGGTAGAGGGTCTCCTGATCAAGGGCGGCGGCCACCATCTCGATCTCCCGAACGGCACGGGCGTCGTTTTGCTGGATGGAGTTTCGCACCGGCGTCCCATTTTCGTCCAGCATTACAATGGCGGGCACCATACCGCTGCAGCCAATGGAGACCACCTGCCGCAGGCAGCCGGGAATTTTTTCGCCGATCTCCCGCACCGTCTCCACCGCGTTCTGCCACCACAGCTCCGGCCGCTCCTCCGCCCAGTTGCGGTGGGGAGAGAGGAGATCGTGACCCCGGGTAGCCTCCGCCGCCAGCTGACCGGAAGCGGAGAGGAGCACCGTCTTGACGGAAGTGGTGCCGATGTCAATACCCAGAACATATTTTTCCATATCTGTCACCTCTTTGTACCTTTTCCGAGGGGCCCCTGCACCGGCGCCGCCCTTTTATACAAATTGTCCACATGCAACCCCCTGTTTCTTGGCGATATTGTACCATGGCAAGGTGCAGAATACAAGAAAATATTCCAAATTTCATCATTTAGTTTCAATATTTTACAACGAAATGATATATTTTGAAAAAAGTAAACAAGGATTTTGCAGAGAGGAAATCAAGAAATTCCAATTTTTGCCGAATTATTTGCGGCATACTCAAAAGAATTCAAAAAATTCTTTTAAAACAGTGGACAAATTCTGAATTTACGAAAAGTGTCAATATTTTTCAAATTCTTTCATAATTTTAGCTGAAAACAAGAGATTTTTGTCATATTGCACAAGAATACACCACTCCCCGCCTTCCCAAACCGCCTCTATCGGCTCTGTGCGCAGGGAGAAAGCGCCTGCCGCGGCCCCACGCGGTGGAAAGAAAAAGGGGGAGGTCCTGCGGCTTTTGCCGCGGGACATCCCCCTCCGACGCACCGTGGGCCGGCAGGCAAAAGGGCGCCCTGCCATACCGGCAGGACGCCCTTCTTCTTGTTCTTTTCCTGGAAACCGTCTGCAAAACTGTCTTTTCCGCTCTCCTCACCGGCTCTGGCGACGGGTGAGCGCCAGCGCCCCCAGAGACGCCGCGGTAGCCGCCGCTACCAGCCCCAGCGTCACCAGGGGGTCCGCCCCCTGCCCCGCCGCCCCAACGGCGGACGCTTTCTCCCCCAGCGCTGCCGCCGGCATCGTCAGTGCCCATGCCATGGACACACCCGCCGCCGCCAGCCGCTTCCAGCCACTGCTTTTCATACCTTCTGCCCCCTCTCCCGGCCCTGTACAACCGACCGTTTTTCTCTATGAGAGCAGTATACACGAAAAGGGTTACTTCTTGGTTACTTTTTTATAATTTTTTCTTTTTTCTTTTCAAGGATTTTTTCTACCTCAATTTATAGTTCTATAAAATTATAATATTTATGCTTACTTTTTAATTTTATGTCGAAATATACGGTTTTTTATTGGTTACAATTTTGTCCTGTGGCGTTGGAAAAACCGCCTCCGGCAAACCGGAGGCGGCGAAATTGCGAAAAGCCGGCGTTCAATACTCAATGGTGGTCTTTCTGTTCACCCAGCGGTACACAGGAAACACCACCAGCAGCAGCGGCAGGGTCACCAGAAACTCCCGCAGGGCCAGATAGGCCCCTGTCTCCCAGGCCTCCCGACCCAGAAGCAGCAGCCGCCCCAGAGCGGTGATCAGGTAGCACACCGTGGTGGAAGCCAGGCTGCAGAGAAACCCCGGGGAGAACAGATGCTCCGCCATCAGGGCCGCCGCCAGAGCCGCCGCCGTGAAGGTGAAGGTAAAGAAGGCCGCTGCCGGGGAGGGGGTTCCCAGGTCGCACAGGATTCCCAACACCAGGGCGAACAGCGGCCCCGCCAAACTCCCCTCATAAGAGGCCACCACCCCCACCAGCATGGGAGCCAGGTAGGCCGTCACCCCCCACACCGTCACATAGTCCAGCACCCAGGTCTGCACCTGGAGCAGCAGCAGGGTGGCCAGGGCGTATACCACCCATTTGAACACGATATACCGCTTGGGCATCTCCGCCCCTCCTTACTCCACCACCGTGAAATCCTTCACCACAAACACCTGCTGCAGCTCCTCCAACGCCGCCGCAGGCTCCAGCACCGCATACTGGGCCAAACCGTCGTCGTCGGTCATCACTTCCCGGATATAGCCGATGACCATCTGGGCCGGGTAGTACCCCCCCAGCCCGGAGGTGACCACCAGATCCCCCACCTGGGGCGTGGCCGCCGCATCTAAATAGCCCAGCCGCAGCTCCCCTTCCTGCATCAGATTGAAGTCGCCCTCGGCCACCCCCACGTCACCGGTGCGGAAAATCACCGCGCCCATGGAGAATTCCGTGTCAATGAGGGCCGTGCAGGTGGACCAGTTGCTCCCCGCGTCGGTGATAAGTCCCACCAGGTACCCCGCCTCCGTAATGACGCAGTCCCCGACCTCCACGCCGAAATCGGTGCCTACGTTGAGGGACAACGTGGCCTCCCAGTTGGAGGCGTCCCGCTGGATCACCCGGGCGGACTCCCACTGGAGGTCCCGCTGTTGTTCCCGCAGGTCCAAGAGCTTCCGAAGCCGCTGGTTCTCGTCGCTGTCCGCCTCCGCCTGCCGGAGCTGCTCCTCCATCTTCGCAATCTCCAGCTCCAGCTCCTGGATCCGCTCCTTCATGGCGTCGTACTCCGAGGCGTAGCGCAGCTTCTCCCCCACCCATTCCGCTACCGCTGCGCTGGCGGAGCGAAAGGGCGTGGACACGGTGTTGACGATGTTGGTCAGAAGGTCCGTGTTGCTGGAGAAAAAGGACACCAGACTCAAAACCACCGCCACCGCCGTGGCCGCGGAGAGCACCAGAATCCCGTGCTTGGTGAGAAACCGTTTCATACTCTTCTCTTACTCCTCGCCCAGAAGATATACCCCAAAGTCCTCCAGCATCCGGCGCAGCCGCCGGACTGGCAGGCCCATGACGTTAAAATAATCCCCGGTGATGCCCTCCACCAGAAGGGCCCCCTTCCCCTGGATGCCGTAGGCCCCCGCCTTGTCCATGGGCTCCCCGGTGGCAATATACCACCGGATCTCCCCCGGGGTCAGAGGGGCAAAGCGGACGGCGGTGGTCTCCGCCTCCGTCCGCACCATCTCTCCCCGGCGGACCGTCACCCCGGTGCACACCAGGTGCTCCCGCCCGGAGAGGGCCGACAGCATCCGAAAGGCCTCCGCCTCGTCGGCGGGCTTCCCCAGCCGTTTGTCGTCCAAAAACACCATGGTGTCCGCCGTGATGAGAATGTCCTCCGCCCCGCACAGCTCCGCCGCCGCCCGGGCCTTCTCCCGGCTGATATGGCAGACGGTCTCCTGGGGACTCATGGCCGGGTCATAGCTCTCGTCGGCGTGGGGGACCACAATTTCAAAATCCTGCACACCCATCCGCTCCAGCAGCTCCTGCCGCCGGGGGGACTGGGAACATAAGATGATCTTGCTCATAAAACCTCTACGATTTGTATTATACTTCAAATTTTATCCGAAACGTTTTATATTTTTCGGAAAAACCGGCGGTTAGGTCAGGGCAGAAGGGTGCCCTCGCTCTCCACGGTACCGCTGCCGGACTGGGAGAAGTAGGCGTTGATAATGTCCACAGCCACATTGGACATGGCCGTGCCGGTACCGCCCCGCTCCACAGTGACCGCCACAGCAATCTGGGGATCGTCAAAGGGGGCAAAGCAGACAAAGACGCCGTTGTCGGTGTCGGTACCGGTCTGGGCGGAGCCGGTCTTGGCGCCGGCGGTGACCACGCAGTTCTGGAAGACGCTGCGGACGGTTCCCTCGGAGACCACCATACCCATACCGGTCTTTACTGCCTCAAGGGTGGAACCGCTGATCTCGATGGAGTTCACCGGCTCCGGCTCGTAGGCGTAGATCACCTCGCTGTTGTCGTAGCTCTTGACGGTCTTGAGGAGGTGGGCGGGATAGCGGTCGCCGCCGCTCATGAGGGTGGCCACGTAGTTGGCCAGCTGGAGAGGAGTGAACAGGTTCTCGCCCTGGCCGATGGAGATCTGGAGAAGGTCGCCGCCGTAGTACTCGTGGCCCACCTCCGCCCGGTGCTCCGGGCCGTCCAGGGAGCCTGTCTTTTCGGCAATCTCAATGCCGGTGGGCTGCCCCAGACCGAAGGCCTCGCCGTACTTGTCGATGGCCTCGATACCGGTGAGGCGGCCCGCCTCATAGAAGAAGTAGTTGCAGCTGTCCCGGAGAGCCTGGGACACATTGATGGTGCCGTGGGTCCGCCCGGTGGAGCGGTAGATCCAGCAGGCGGGGGTGTAGTCCTTGTAGTAGCGGTAAACGCCCTTATCGGTGATCTTGGTGGAGGGCGTGATGATGCCGGTCTCCAGGGCCGCCACGGCGGTGACCATCTTGAAGGTGGAGCCGGGGGGATAGGTGCCCATGGTAGCCCGATTGTAGAGGGGGCTGCCCACGGCGTTGAGGAGACTGGCGTAGTCGGCGGGGTCGTAGGTGGGGTAGGAGGCCATAGCCAGCACGTCGCCGGTTCCGATCTCGATGACCACGGCGGCGCCGCCCCGCTCCTCGTAGCCGTCCTCCTCGATGAGGGTGTGGACCCGGTTGGTGAGGGATTCCTCCGCCACCTGCTGGAGGTCGATGTCAATGGTGAGAGCCACGGTACTGCCGGGCTGGGGCTCGGTGGAGTAGACCTCACCGGTAATCTTGCCGTCCTCATTGGTGGTGATGATCCGCTTGCCGTCCTTGCCCCGGAGGTACTCCTCAAAGGCCTTCTCCACCCCCTCCAGGCCCACCAGGTCGTCGGCCTGGTAGCCCTGGGCCTTGTACGCCTCCAGGTCCTCTGGGCCGATGGAGCCGATGCGGCCCAGGATATGGGCGGCGTACTGGGTGTTATACTCCCGGACAGACTGGGTGCCCACCACCACGCCGGCGTAGTCCCCGTCGCTGAGAATAGAGATCATCCTGGTGTCCACCTCGCTGGCGAAGACGTAAGCGGTGGTATTGACAATGCTGCGGATGGCCAGCTCATAGCGGACGCCGATAATCTTTCGGGCCTCGGACATGGGGAGGGAATCGTCGATCTCGAAGTAGTCCCGCATAAGCTCCAGCAGGTCCCCGGCGGAGATATTGGCGTTGGTGAGGCCGGTGTCCGCCATGGCCTCGGCGGTGAGGCGGGGGTTGGGGCTGGTCTCGGTAATCTCCTTCTCCGACCAGCCGCACTTGGCCAGAAACTTCTGGAAGCGGCTGCGCTGGATGTCGGTGGTGTCGGCGGTGGTGTAGGTGTAGGGGGCCTCCTTGGAGATAGGGAGGTTGTCGTCCCAGACGACGTCGAAGGACTCGCTGAGCTGAATGAGGCGGAGAATGGCGTAGTTGGGGTCGTCGTCCTCGTCCAGCTCGGAGCTGTCGAAGGTGATGGTGTAGACCTGACGGTTGCTGACCAGGACCTTGCCGTTGCGGTCGGTGAGGATGCCTCGGCTGGCGGTGACGATCTCGCTGTCGGCAATGCGGCTGGTGGACTGCTTGTAATAGTCCTCGTAGTGAACGACCTGGGCATCGTACAGGACGGCGCCGAAGAGCATAGCGCACATACAAAAAATTCCAAAAAGAATTCCCAGACGTCGAAGATAGTGTTTATCCGGCTCCATAGGCGCCTCCTTTCCTGTGTTGTCCCCTCGCCGCCGGGACCGGCTCCTGTTTTGCCCTCGGGCCGGGCGGGCCGTCCGCTGACGAAGATTCTTCTTTCTGTCGGTGCCCGACGGGCTTCGTTACCTTCCTTGCCTCCGGCGGCCTACTTTTGTCGCTGAACAAAAGTAGGCATCTCCGCGCTAAGAGCCTCGCTTCGCTCGGTTGCGCTCCGAAACACCTCGCTGCGGCTTGGTGAAAATCAGCTTAGAACCAAGGTTCTAAGGACTCCTTTATTATTACCAAGACCGGATGGTCAGAGAGGCTTTTCCCTGGGGGAAAGAGGCGAAGCGCCGCCTGGGGCGGAAGAAGCGAGCCTCTTTTGAGGAAGCGGCACGATTGGCGGGCGCGAACAGCGCCCGGGAATCGTTTTGCCGCGACGGTGGTCAAGGTGGCACGGCGCAGCCGTGACGGATGAGGGGAACGCCATCGAAAAACTCCGGACCAACTCAGAGGAAAAACCAAAATCAAAGTTTCACGGAAAATCGCTTCCGAATAAGTCAAGTGCGCCTCGATACCTTTCCCCTCATCCGCCCCCTTCGGGGGCACCTTCCCCCAGGGGAAGGCTTAGAGAGGGCCATCGTCAACTCACCGCATCAGCGCGAAGCGCGGCGCAGATGCAGAAGATGACCCAAATCGGCGTCACCCGTACAAAGCCTCAGCCAAAAGCCTCCCTGACCATCCAGTCTTGGTAATTAACGAAGGGAGTTCTTAGAACCGCAGGTTCTAAGTCAACTTTTGCCTACTTTTCTTTGACGAGAAAAGTAGGCCGCCGGAGGCATAACACCAAACGCAACGCGTCGGGTACCGACAAAAAAAGACTAACCCCTCGTCAGAGGGCAAAAATCCCCCTGCCCTTTGGGGAGAGGTTATTCCACCCCACGGTAGAATAGCCCTCGTGTCAGCGCTTTGGGGTCGGGGGCCCAGCCCCCATCCCCCCGGTACCGCCGCAGCACGGCGGCGCACTCCTCCGCCCCCTCGGTGGTGAACCGCAGCCGGGCGTAGGCAAGGCCCATCCGCTGCCACTCCGGTTTGTCCGCTAAGAACAAAATCTTCCCGTTCTCGATCTCGCTGCGGCAGCCGAAGGCGGGACACACCGGGAACCGTTCCCCCCGCCGGTCTACAAGACCGTGGCCTGCGGCACAGGGGCCCTTCAAATCCTTACTTCTGCAGCCGTACCGGTTTCTTACCAGACAGTTCTCCGTAATCATCAGCGGCAGCCGCCCGTAGACCACCGCCTCACAGGGGAGAGTCTTCCGCACGTCCCGCATCTGCTCCCACCTCAGCTCAAAGGACAGCGTAGCACAGGTAAGCCCTTCCTCCCTCAAAAATTCTACCGCGAAGCTGTTGAAGATATTCAGCCCAAAGTCGCCACGGGGCAAAAGTCCCGCCCTTTGGACCAGGGCAATCTGGCCGATGTTGTGGACCTGGGCGGCGGCGTAGCCCCGCTCCCTGGCCTTCTCCATCTGCTCTGAGAGCCAGGGCTCGTCCTTGTCCCGCCAGATCCGGGGCAGCTCCAGGGAGAAGAGGGTCTCTCCCCTCCCCTGCTTCGGGTCCACCTGCTCCCACAGCCAGATGGGCACGGAGAGGACCGCCGGCTCCTCCGCCAGCAGCTTTGCCGTCACCTGGTCCGGCCGCATCACCGACACGGTGAGGGACGGGGCCTCCCGGCGGCGCTCCGCCTCCGGCAACGACGGCGTGGGACAGCTCCGCCGCTTTGGCAGGGCCGTCCGCTTTTCCTCCAGGGCCTCCAGGCCCGCCCGGCGCAGGGCGTTCAAATCCCCGGCGCTGAGGTACAAATCCTCCCCCACCTCCGCCGTGACGGACCGGCACACAAAGGTGGTGCCCCCGGTCTTCCCCAGGCGGTCCTCCGCCTCCGCCGCCGTGAGGCCGCGGCTCCGGGCGCTCTGGGGCGCCGCCCCGGCCACGGTGACGGTGTTCCCGTCCTCATCCCGGACGGTAAGGGACGACGGCTCCCCCGCCCGGAGCCGGGCGGTGAGGTCCACCGGGATCCGGCGCAGATCCTCCCGGTCGTAGGCCGCCTTGGCCTGGGCGAAGAGGTCCGCCGGGTCCTGGGCCTTCTCCGGTCGGACGCCGAACATGTCCGGCCCCTTCCTCCCCCGCCAGTACCCGTCGGTAAAGCCGCTGCGGGAGAAGGCCAGGGCCAGGGTCTCCTCCTCTTCCGCCGTGGCGGCGCGGTTCTCCTTACATAGACGGCTGTAAATCTGAGTGATGACGGCCACGTACTCCGGCCGCTTCATGCGGCCCTCCAGCTTGAGGCTGGCCACCCCCATCCGGAGAAGCTCGGGCATGTACCGGGCAAGACAGGCGTCCTTCAGGCTGAGGGGATGGCCCTGCTTGCCCCCGTCCATAGCGTAGGGCAGGCGGCAAGGCTGGGCGCAGGCCCCCCGGTTGCCGGAGCGGCCGCCGATGAGGGCGCTCATGGCACACTGACCGGAGTAGCACATGCAGAGGGCCCCGTGGCCAAAGACCTCAATGGCCATGGGGCTCCTCTCACAGATGGCGGCAATTTCCTCCCCACTGAGCTCCCGGGCCAGCACGGCGCAGCGGATGCCCAGCTTCCCCAGGGCCTCCACCCCGGAGAGGGTGTGGACGGACATCTGGGTGCTGCCGTGGAGGGGCAGGTCCGGGGCCACCGCCCGGGCCAGGGATACCACCCCCCAGTCCTGGACAATAATGGCGTCCACCCCGCAGCGGGAGGCCTCCCGGAGAAGGTCCGCCGCGCCGCTCAGCTCCCGGTCGGTGAGGAGGGTGTTGACGGTGAGGTACACCCGCACCCCCCGAAGGTGGCAGTAGGCCACCGCCCTTGGCAGCTCCTCCAGGGTGAAATTCCTGGCGCCCCGGCGGGCGTTGTAGTCGCCCACGCCGAAATATACCGCGTCGGCCCCGTTCTGGACGGCGGCCACCATGGCCTCCCAGTGGCCGGCGGGAGACAAAATCTCCATGGTCACTTCTTCTGCAGCTGCTGCTGGAGCTTGAAGACCTCCCGCTTGAGGTCGGAGGCCTCCGCCTTGGCCCGGTTGGCCTCGTCCAGATAGCCCTTCAGCTGGCTGCGGATGTTTTCGCTGCTGCTCTGGCTTTTCAGCAGCTCGTCGGCGATATTCACCGCCGCCAGAATGGCGGCGTCGGTGAGGCTCACCCGGCCTCCGGCCAGGATCTCCGACATGCGGCTGTCCACCATAGCGGCCACCTTCTGCATGTAGGAGGGGGACTCCTCAGCGGTGAAGGTGTACTCCTCTCCGCAGATGCTGACGGTGATGCGGTTGTTTTCCATACCATATCCTCCTTGGGCGGCATATTCTCCCATTTTTCTATCTATTCAGTATACCATATCCCTCCGCCGGGACAAGAGGGCCGGGCGGAAATTTTCAAAATGTTCTATTTTTTCACCGGCAGAACTTCTCCACATAGGCGTCGAAGGCCCGGCGGATCAGCGCCACCGCCTCCTTCCGCCCGTGGACGCTGTCCACCTCGGCGTTGGTGTCCGGCTCCAGGTGCTTGTAGATGCTGAAAAAGTGGCTGATCTCGTCGGAGAGATGGCCCGGCAGCTCCTCCAGCTCCCGATACTCGTTATACACCGGGTCCCCGAAGGGGATGGCCAGCACCTTCTCGTCCATGGCGCCGCCGTCCCGCATGGTGATGTATCCCACCGGGTATACCCGCACCAGACTCAGGGGGCGGATGGACTCGCTGCACAGCACCAGCACGTCTAAGGGGTCTCCGTCGTCGGCGTAGGTCCGGGGAATAAAGCCGTAGTTGGCCGGGTAGTGGGTGGAGGTGTAGAGGATCCGGTCCAGCCGCAATGCCCCCGTCTCCTTGTCCAGCTCGTACTTGTTCTTGGAGCCCTTTTCGATCTCAATCACCGCCAAAAAGTCCTCCGGCGACATGCGGCCGGGGCGGATGTCGTGCCATAAGTTCATACCATCGCCTCCCTCGTTTTTATTTTCTTTAGCTTATCACAGGACCGGGGAAAAGGCAACCGAGGGGCAGGAGGGAAAATTCTTGTCAGGCGGGAATACTTATGCTATAATATACGCTGAATTATTGTGGGGCAAAGGCCCCTGGACAGGAGAATCGTTTTGAAGAGAACCGATGTTTTACTCTCCCCCGACGCCATGGCGCGGCAGCGGGAGTTTACGGAAAAGATCGCCGCCCACCACCGCACTCTGGACCACCGGCCCCTGGCTCTGGTGGACACCTTCGGCTGCCAGCAGAACGTGGCGGACAGCCAGCGCATCATGGGCATGCTCCGGGACATGGGCTGTGATTTCACAGAGGACCCCATGGCGGCGGACATCATCCTTTTGAACACCTGCGCCATCCGGGAGAACGCGGAGAAGCGGGTGTACGGGGCATTGGGCCAGCTGACCCACGCCAAGGCAGCCAACCCCAAACAGATCATCTGCCTCTGCGGCTGCATGGCCCAGCAGAAGACGGTGGCGGACAAGGTCCGCGCCTCCTACCGCCATGTGGACTTGGTCTTCGGACCCCAGGCCCTCTGGAAGTTCCCGGAGCTTCTCTGGGAGGTCTACACCCACCACGGCCGGGTGTTCTCCATCGAGGACGAGCACGGCACCATCGCCGAGGGCATGCCGGTGGTCCGGGAGAGCGCCGTGAAGGCCTGGGTGTCCATCATGTACGGCTGCAACAACTTCTGCTCCTACTGCATCGTCCCCTACGTCCGGGGCCGGGAGAGGAGCCGGGACCCTGAGGAGATTCTGGCGGAGGTCCGGGGACTGGTGGCGGAGGGCTACAAGGACATCACCCTTCTCGGCCAGAATGTGAACTCCTACGGCAAGGATCTGGATGCCCCTATGGACTTTGCGGACCTGCTGGCCGCCATTGACGAGATCCCCGGGGACTATCTCATCCGCTTCATGACCAGCCACCCCAAGGACGCCGGGGCGAAGCTCTTTGAGACCATGGCCCGTTGCCCCCACGTGGCCAAGCAGCTTCACCTGCCGGTCCAGTCCGGCAACAGCCGGGTTTTGAAGGAGATGAACCGTGGCTACACCCGGGAAGGCTACCTTGAGAAGGTGGCCATGGCCCGGCAGCTGATGCCGGATATCGTCCTCACCAGCGACATCATCATCGGCTTCCCCGGGGAGACGGAGGCGGAGGCCATGGACACGATTTCTCTGGTGCAGGAGGTGGGCTACGACGCCCTCTTCACCTTCATCTACTCCCCCCGGCCCGGCACCCCGGCGGCGAAGATGCCGGACCCGGCCACCCGGGCGGAGAAGCAGGTGTGGTTTGACCGGTTGCTGGAGGCTCAGAACGAGATTTCCGCCAAGCGCCACGCCTCCTATGTAGGGAAGACGGTGCGGGTGCTGGTGGACGGGGAGAGCGGCGACAGCCGCTGGCCCCTCCAGAGCCGCACCGACGGCGGGCGGCTGGTCCACCTGGTGGGGGACAAGTCCCTCATCGGGCAGTATGTCCAGGTGAAGATCACCGATAGCAACACCTGGGCCCTCTTTGGGGAAGCGGAATGATTCTGGTTTTCTTGTGGGTGCTGTTCCCGCTGCTGGCGGGGGCGGTGCTGTATGGGCTGGAGCGGCTCATCTGCTGGCTGGACGTGCGGTTCTGCTGGGTGCTGCCGCTCCTGATGGCGGTGATCGCCTTTTTTGCCGTCCGCACGGGGCTTCATAACAACCCGGACACCTCCTATCTTCTGACCTTCTTTTTCGTGCCCCAGGGCATCGGGTGGACCGCCGGGCTGGTCCTTGGCGTTCTCCACGGCCTCCGGGGGCCGAAGCGGTTTCGGCGGCCGAAACCGCCCCGGGGGAAGAGGGGGCCGCGGCCCCGGACGCTTCGAGAGAGCAAGCGGAAGTAAGGTTCCGCTTGCTCTCCGGCGAGGGCGAGACCGTTTGATTGGCGGCCGACGCACATCGGCAGGTGTTTTGCCTCCGGCGGCCTACTTTTCTCGTCAAAGAAAAGTAGGCAAAAGTTGACTTAGAACCAAGGTTCTAAGAACTCCTTTTGGCCTATTATGGGAAATCCGTACCATTTTTATCGTTAAATTGTGCGGCTGACCCATCAAGGGTGTCGGAGTTCCCCTGTTTCCGCGCTTCGGCGCGCTTCCCCGGTGGTTGTTATAGCTTCTGCACCGATGCTGACAGACTTACCAAAGCCGTACACACTCATTCGCGGAAAAGCGGTAGACGAAAACATCTGCGTCTACCCACCGCATGAGCGCGCTTAAAGCGCGGCGCAGAAGCAGAAGACGACCCAAACAGGCGTCACCCGTACCAAACCAACAATCAAACGCCTCCCTGACTCCCAAGTTTCGGTAGGAAACGAAGGGAATTCTTAAAACCGTAGGTTTTAAGCTGATTTTTGCCTACTTTTGTTCAGCGACAAAAGTAGGCCGCCGGAGGCAAAACACCTGACGGTACACCGTCGGACAAAAGAGAACAACACGCCCTCGTCAGAGGGCAAAGAAAAAGAACGGCCAGTCCCGGCCAGAGGGACAAAAAGGAGGCACGCACACAATGGCAGAACTCACCCCCATGATGCGGCAGTATCTGGAGATCAAGGAACAAAATAAAGACGCGATTTTGTTCTTCCGCCTGGGCGACTTTTACGAGATGTTCAACGAGGACGCCCTCACCGCCTCCCGGGAGCTGGACCTCACCCTCACCACCCGGGACCGCTCCAAGCCCGAGGAGGAGCGGACCCCCATGTGCGGCGTGCCCTACCACTCCAGCGACGGCTACATTGCCCGCCTCATCGCCAAGGGCTACAAGGTGGCCATCTGCGAGCAGACCGAGGACCCCGCCACCGCCAAGGGCCTCGTCAGCCGGGACATCATCCGGGTGGTCACCCCCGGCACCGTCACCGACTCCGCCTCTTTGGACGAGGGCCGCAGCAATTTCCTCTGCGGCATCTTCCTCGATAAGCACGTGGCCGGCGTCAGCTTCTGCGACATCACCACCGGCCAGACTCTGGCTACCGCCTTCGAGGGCAAGGACCGTTTGGACCACCTCCTCAACGAGCTGGGCCGCTTCTCCCCCGCCGAGGCGGTGCTGAGCCCGGAGGCCTTTGAGGACCCCCAGCTCACCGCCATGCTGAAAGAGCGCCTGAGCTGCCGCCTGGAGCGGGGCGAGCCCCGGAGCTTCAAGGCTGAGGCCGCCGAGCGGTCCGTCAGCCGCCAGTTCGGCGACGAGCAGCGCCGTGCCCTCCCCCGGGACAACCCGGCGGCCCTTCTCTCCCTGGGCGGCCTCCTCCACTACCTCTACGCCACCCAGAAGACGGACCTCAGCCACATCAAGACCCTGGAATACTACCGCCAGGGCCGGTTTTTAGAGCTGGACCTCACCGCCCGCCGGAACCTGGAGCTGACAGAAACCCTCCGCACCAAGGAGAAGCGGGGAAGTCTCCTCTGGGTCCTCGACAAGACCAAGACCGCCATGGGCGGCCGCCTCCTCCGCTCCTGGCTGGAGCGTCCCCTTTTGGACGTGGCGGCCATCCGCCGCCGGTCCTCCGCCGTGGAGGCGCTGGTACACGACACCCTCTGCCGGGAGGAGCTGATTCTGGCCCTCACCGGCATCCCCGATATGGAGCGGCTCATGGGCCGGGTGGCCTACGGCAGCGCCGGGGGCCGGGACCTGGTGAGCCTCCGCAACGCCGCCGAGCACCTTCCGGCGGTGAAGGAGCAGCTTCAAAAGCTCCAAAACCCCCGCCTCGCCCAGCTCAACCAGGGTCTCAGCGATTTGAAGGACATGCTGGACCTCATCTCCATCGCCATCGACGACGATCCCCCCTTCTCCGTCCGGGAGGGCGGCTTCATCCGGGACGGCTACAACGACGAGGTGGACCGGCTCCGGGAAATCCAGAACGGAGGCACCTCTGTCATTGCTCAGGTGGAGGCCCGGGAGCGCCAGCGCACCGGCATCCGCTCCCTGAAGGTGGGCTACAACAAGGTCTTCGGCTACTACATCGAGGTCAGCAAGTCCTTCTACGACCAGGTCCCCGACGACTACATCCGCAAGCAGACCTTAGCCAACTGCGAGCGCTTTATTACCCAGGAATTAAAGGATCTGGAGCACACGGTGCTCACCGCCAAGGACCGGGTGGTGGCCCTGGAATACGAGCTGTTCCGGGACGTGTGCCAGCAGATCATTCAGCAGACGGAGGCCATTCAGGCCACTGCCGCGGCGGTGGCGGAGGTGGACGCCCTCTGTTCTCTGGCGGCGGTAGCGGTGAGCCAGAACTACTGCTGCCCGGAGGTGGACGACAGCGACGTCATTGAGATCCACGACGGTCGCCACCCGGTGGTGGAGCGGGTCTTGAAAGACAGCCTCTTCGTCCCCAACGACACCTACATGGGGGAAAAGGAGAACCGGGTGGCCATCATCACCGGCCCCAACATGGCGGGCAAGTCCACCTATATGCGTCAGGTGGCCCTTATTACCCTCATGGCCCAGATCGGGTCCTTTGTCCCCGCCCGGGCGGCCCACATCGGCATTGTGGACCGGATCTTCACCCGCATCGGCGCCAGCGACGACCTGACCTCCGGCCAGAGCACCTTCATGGTGGAGATGAACGAGGTCAGCGAAATTCTCCGCTGCGCCACCAGCAAAAGCCTTCTCATCTTAGACGAGATTGGCCGGGGCACCAGCACCTTTGACGGCATGTCCATTGCCCGTGCGGTGCTGGAGCACTGCGTGAAGAAATTAGGGGCCAAAACCCTCTTTGCCACCCACTACCACGAGCTCACGGAGCTGGAGAACACCCTCCACGGGGTGAAGAACTACAACATTGCCATCCGGACCCGTGGGGAGGACATCATTTTCCTCAGGAAGATCGTCCCCGGCGGGGCCGACCAGAGCTACGGCATCGAGGTGGCGAAGCTGGCGGGCCTGCCCGACACGGTGGTCCGCCGGGCCCGGAAGATTCTGGAGGAGCTGGAGAGCGCCGGGGGCCGCTCCGCGCCCCTGCTGGCCGCGTCCCCGGGGGCGGAACAGGTGAGCATGGAGGCTCTGGGGGAGGCGGAGGTCATCGACCGCCTGCGCCGCACCCAGCCGGACACCCTCACCCCCATTGAGGCCATGAGCCTCCTCTACGAGCTGAAGCAGAAGCTCAGCTGACAGCGGGCTTCCACATCCAAAAGAAAGCGAGTTTTTTGTACCATGGCGAAAAAAAGTGCGGGCGGCGGCTGGCTGACGGATTTTGAGCGGGTGGCCGGCGGCGTGTTCTTTGTGTTGTATGTGGTGGTGTTCCCCCTCACCCTCACCTGGATCTTCCGGGGAGTGGAGGCTCTGCTGGGCACCTCCTTCTCCGCCCAGCGAGAGCAGGAAATTTACTATTACATCATCTTTGTGGTCACGCTGGTTATTTTTTACAACTTTATCGGCAAGACCACCCAGTGGCTGCTGGGGAATTTTGTCCACACGCTGTCCACAGCGGCGGTGGGACTGGTAGCCTTTTACGGGCTCAACGAGCTGCTGTACCGGTTGAGCCACACCCTCCTGGGGGGACAGACCAATTTGAACGATGTGGCCATCAGCGCACAGACGGCCACAGTGGGGCGGCCCACCCTGCTGATCCTGATTTTTCTTGCGCCTTTTGTAGAAGAGGTGCTGTTCCGGGGGTATATTTTCGGTATACTCCGGCCCCGGAATCGGGTGCTGGCCTACGCGGTGTCGGCCTTGTTGTTTGCGTTCCTCCACGTGTGGCAGTTTGCCGCCGGGGGGTTCAGCGTGCAGCACCTGGTGCTGCTGGTGCAGTATCTGGTGCCCGGTCTGGTGTTGTGCTGGACCTACGACCGGTGCGCCACCGTGTGGTGTCCGGTGCTCACCCATGTGTGTGTGAACGCGCTGTCCATCCTGCTGTGAGCAGGACAGCCAGTGCCGGTATGGAGTGGGCTGACGATGGGGTTCTCCCCTAACCGGGAGATGGTGTTTCGATACCTTGTCCTGCCTCCGGCGGCCTACTTTTCTCGCGGAAGAAAAGTAGGCAAAAGTCCGCTTAGAACCTACGGTTCTAAGAACTCCCTTGTTTTCTACCGAAACTTGGAAGTCAGGGAGGCTCTCTATTGCTGGCTTGGTACGAGTGACGCCGTTTTGGGTCATCTTCTACTTTACGCGCCGCGCTTCGCGCTGATTCGGTTGGGTCGACGATGGCCCTCTCTAAGCCTTCCCCCGCTGGGGGAAGGTGCCTCCGAAGGAGGCGGATGAGGGACCGCGCGGTGCAAGGTGTCAGTAGAAGGAAATCTCTGCTCTTGGGCCCCCCTCATCCGTCACGGCTCCGCCGCGCCACCTTCCCCCAAGGGGGGAAGGCCTAAGGATGCAGAAGCCCCTACAACCACCAGGGCAGCGCGCTTAAAGCGCGGAACAAGGGGAACCCGGTCACCCCGCTGCTGCGTCAGATGCACCAGAGCCCGAATAAGGCATCAGGACTACCAGTACAAGGAAATAAAGGAGTTCTTAGAACCATTGGTTCTAAGCTGATTTTTGCCTACTTTTGTTCAGCGACAAAAGTAGGCCGCCGGAGGCATAACACCAGACAGTACACCGTCGGCCACCGACAAAAAAGAAAAAACTTCGTCAGCGGTCGGCCCGCCCGGCCCGAGGGCAAAAAAGAAAGGACCCCCCTATGGCACATATTGAACAACTCTCCCCCCATATTGCGGACCTGATCGCCGCCGGCGAGGTGGTGGAGCGCCCCGCCAGCGTGATGAAGGAGCTGCTGGAGAACGCCATCGACGCCGGGGCCACCCAGGTGGTGGCCGAGATCCGGAACGGCGGCATGACCTACCTCCGGGTGGCCGACAACGGCTGCGGCATCGCCCCGGAGGAGGTACCCACCGCCTTCCTCCGCCACGCCACCAGCAAGCTGCGGCGGGCCGAGGACCTCTCCGCCATCGGCACCTTAGGCTTCCGGGGCGAGGCCCTGGCCGCCATCTCCGCCGTGTCCCGTCTGGACATCTTTACCCGTCAGCCGGGGGCAGAGGCGGGGGTCCGCCTGAGTCTGGAGGGCGGCGTCCCCCAGGGCGCTCCCGAGCCCGCCGGGTGCCCCGAGGGTACCACCATGGTGGTCCGGGACCTCTTCTTCAACACCCCCGCCCGGATGAAATTCATGAAGAAGGACAGCGCCGAGGCCAGCGCCGTGGCCGCTGTGGTCCAGCACCTGTCCCTCTCCAACCCCCACATCTCCTTCCGCTTCCTCAAGGATGGGGCGGAAGTCCTCCACACCCCCGGAGATAACAAGCTCT
Source organism: uncultured Oscillospiraceae bacterium (assembly GCA_944386975.1). Lineage (GTDB taxonomy): Bacteria > Bacillota > Clostridia > Oscillospirales > Oscillospiraceae > CAJFPI01. Next base: position 31,269 of record CALXDC010000022.1, read on the forward strand.
CCAGCGCCATCTATGCCACCCTGGGCCGGGACTTTGCTCTGGGGCTCCAGGAGGTGCAGGGTCAGGGGGACGGCGTGGAGGTGTCCGGCTACGTCACCAAGCCCATCAATGGCCGGGGTACCCGCGGCATGCAGATCTTTTTTGTAAATGGACGGCTGGTGAAGTCCCAGATGCTCACCGCCGCTCTGGAGGAGGCCTACAAAAACCAGCTTTTGAAGGGGAAATTCCCCGGCTGCGTTCTCCACATCACTCTCCCCAAAAACCAGGTGGATGTAAACGTCCACCCCGCCAAGACGGTGGTGAAGTTTGCCCAGGAGCGGCCCGTTTTTTCTGTCGTGTACCATGTGGTCCAGGACGCTCTGGATGCCGCCGGGCGGCCCGCCCCCTCCGTTACCGCCGTCTCGGCAAGCACCGGCAGCGCCGTTCCCCGGAAGGACTTTTACCAGACCATGGACGCCAGGACCTTCCGGGCGCAGCAGGCGAAAAAAGCGGAATCCCCCGCCCCTGCCTTTCTCACCCGGGTACCTCCGGTGTCGGTGGAGATGGGGGGCCGGGTGGCCGTCAGCGACGTGAGCCGCCGCCCGGCGGCCACCACGCCGCTTTCGTCGGAGCGGCCCCGGCCTGTCTCCCTCTCTCCGGCGCGGCAGGAAGTTTTCCCCAAACCTTCCACCGCGGTGGAAAACATGGTGGAAAGAGCGGAAGCATTTTCCCCGGCAAAGGGCCAGGAGACACAGAAGGCCACGCCTTCCCTCCGGACCGGTCCGGACGCCTCCCCGGCGCCTCCCGCGGAGGAGCCGGAGCAGGTGACGATGACCCCGGCCCCCGCGCCCCGGTGGCGGATGGCGGGGGAGGTGCTGCGGACCTATATTCTGGCGGAGGATGGGGAAAATGTGTGGCTCATCGACAAGCACGCCGCCCATGAACGGATCAACTTTGACCGGCTGAAGGCCAACACGGAGCCCATCATGGGGCAGACTCTTCTGGCAGCGGAGGCGGTAAAGCTGGCCCCGGAGGACGCGGCGGCGCTGCTGGAGCACCTGCCGCTGCTGGCGGAGTTCGGCTTTGAGGCGGAGGAGTTCGGCGGCGACAGCCTGCTGGTGCGGGCCATCCCCTCGGACATCGACGCGCCGCAGATTCAGGAGACCCTGGAGGAGCTGGCCCAGAAGCTGCGGACCTGCGGCACGGCGGACCCCGCCGCCGCCCGGGACGCCATGCTCCACACCATGGCCTGCAAGGCGGCCATTAAGGGCGGCTGGGTCAGCGACCCTGCAGAGCTGCAAACCCTGGTGGACAAGGTGGCCAGCGGGGAGGTGCGGTACTGCCCCCACGGGCGGCCCGTGGCAGTGAAGCTCACCCGCTATGAGCTGGAGAAGATGTTCAAAAGAGCGTGAAGATTTGTCCCCTCCGCCGCCGGGACCGGCGTCTTATTTACCCTCTGACGAGGGTGGGTCGCGTTTTTTCGGTACCCGACGGGCGCTGTTTGGTGTTTTGCCTCCGGCGGCCTACTTTTGTCGCTGAACAAAAGTAGGCAAAAGTCAGCTTAAAACCTACGGTTTTAAGAATTCCCTTCGTTTCCTACCGAAACTTGGAAGTCAGAGAAGCTTTTCGTCGTTGACGTTGCTCGAGTGACGCCTGTTTGGGTCATCTTCTGCTTGAAGCGCCGCGCTCCGCGCTGATTTGTTGGGTAGACGATAGTCTAAAGCCTTCCCCCGCTGGGGGAAGGTGGCACGGCGGAGCCGTGACGGATGAGGGACCGCGCGGTACAAAATATCGATAGAGGGAAGTCTCTGCCCTTGGGTTCCCCTCATCCGCCTCCTTCGGAGGCACCTTCCCCCAGCGGGGGAAGGCTTGGATGGTGCAAATGCAGAGGCCCTAACGACCACCAAGGCAGCGCGCTGAAGCGCGGAAGGAGGGGAACTCCGACCCCCTTGCACCCGTCAGCCGCACAAAGTAACGACAAAAACGGAACAAGACTATCCATAATAGGCCGAAAGGAGTCCTTAGAACCATTGGTTCTAAGCTGATTTTTGCCTACTTTTGTTCAGCGACAAAAGTAGGCCGCCGGAGGCAAAACACCTGCCGACGTGCGTCGGCCATCGAAAAAACGACCTCCGCCCTCGTCAGCGGGCAAAAAGCCCGTCCCGGCGCATGAGCGGACAAAGAAAGGAGGCCCCCCTGTGGAACAGAAAAAACAAAATACCGTGGTCTGCGTGGTGGGCCCCACCGCCTGCGGCAAAACCAAAATGGGCGTGCTGCTGGCCAAGCAGCTCAGCGGCGAGGTGGTCAGCGTGGACTCCATGCAGATTTACCGGGGTATGACCATCGGCACCGCCGCCCCCACGCCGGAGGAGATGGACGGCGTCCCCCACCACATGGTAGCGGTGGCGGACCCCAAGGAGCAGTGGTCCGTGGCCCGGTTCGTCCAGGCCGCCGATGCCTGCGTTCAGGACATCCTCCAAAGAGGCAAACTCCCCGTGCTGGTGGGAGGCACCGGCCTCTACCTGGACGCCCTCATTGCCGGGCGGGACTTTGCCGCCGGTCAGGCCGGAGGGAAAATCCGAAGAGAGCTGGAGGAGCGCCTCCAACAGGAGGGCGTCGAGCCTCTTCTCTCGGAGCTCCGCTCGGCGGACCCGGAGACCGCCGCCCGCCTCTCCCCCGCCGACCACAAGCGGATCCTCCGGGCCCTGGAGGTCTTCCGGGAGACCGGCAAGCCCATCTCCCGGCACAACGCCGAGAGCCGCCAGAAGCCCGGCAAATACCGGCCCATCTATATCGGCCTCGCCTTCCGGGACCGGGAGGATATGAAAGCCCTTATTGACCGGCGGGTGGACGAGATGGTCCGCTCCGGTCTCCGGGAGGAGGTGGAGGCCCTCCTCCGCGCCGGACTGCCTCCGGGGGCCACCGCCCTCCAGGCCATCGGGTACAAGGAGTGCCTCCGGTGGCTTCAGGGAGAGGCCTCCTTTGAGGAGGCGGCGGAGGAGATCAAGCTCCGCTCCCGGCAGTACGCCAAGCGCCAGCTCACCTGGTTGAGAAGAAACCCCGACATCCACTGGATCTATTGGGACAAGGAGCGGGATTTTGATAAAGCCCTGCAGGAAGCGACAGAAATCCTGTCGGCCCTGGGGGTAGGATAATGTCTGATCCAAACCCAACTACATCAAAAGGAGATCAGACACATGACAAAGACAGAAGCATTTCAGGACGTATTCCTCGCCGCGGCCCGGCGCAGCGCCTGCCCGGTTACCGTCTTTCTGGTCAACGGCTTCCAGATGCGGGGCACCATCGAGGGCTTTGACCCCTTCACCGTGGTCCTCCGCAGCGACGGAAAGCAGAACATGATCTACAAGCACGCCATCTCCACCATCGCCCCCAGCCGGGCCCTGGAGTTCCAGGAGGAGGCGTGAGGCGGGGCGCCGTCCTGCCCGGTCCCACCGGTCCGGAGAAAGGCGCCGCATGAACAAAACCAATTTCGTTTGGAGAACCTTGGGGCTCGCCGGTATCGCCGCCGTGTTCCTCTACTTTATCGGCAGCATCGCCGGATATCTCCTGGACCCCCTCACCACCGCCGTGGCCTACTCCTACCGCAGTGAGGACAGCGTCACCGTGGCCGGCTACCTGGTCCGGGAGGAGGGGGTGCTGGCGGACAACCCCGGTCTCGTCTACATCACCCGGGAGGAGGGGGAGCGGGTGTCCAAGGGCCGCAGCGTGGCCGTGGTGTACCACAGCCAGGAGGCCCTGGACCAGGCGGAGGAGCTGGAGGACCTGCGCATCCAGCTGGAGCAGCTGGAGTACGCCCAGAGCGTGGCCTCCGGCAGCCAGGAGGTACTGAAGCTGGACAGCAGCATTATGGACAGCATCTACGCCATCCGCCAGTGCATGACCGACGAGCAGTACACCGACGCGGAGAAGGAGGCCTCCTCCCTGCGCACCCTGATTTTGAAGCGGGACTACACCTACAGCGGCGAGGGGGATATTGAGGGACAGATCGAATCCCTTACCGCCCAGATCCGCTCCCTGTCCTCCGCCGCCCAGTCCGACTCCTCCGCCGTCACCGTGTCCCGGGGAGGCTACTACTCCTCCCTGGTGGACGGCTATGAGACGGTGCTGACTCCGGCGTCCCTGGAGGACCTGACCCCCTCCCTGCTGCGGTCCATTCAGCCCGATCCCACCCTGACCTCCTCTGTGGGAAAGATGATCTACGGCAACACCTGGTACTACGTCACCGCCATGGCCACCGACGAAGCCGCCCTCCTGGAGGAGGGGGACAGCGTCAGCCTCCGGTTTGTCAGCGGTCTCCAGCAGGACGTACCCATGACCGTGGACCGCATCGGAGCCGATGAGCACGGCCAGACCATTGTGGTGCTGTCGGCGGATCAGTACATCTCTATCACCACCCTTCTCCGGGACCAGAACGCCCAGATTATTTTAAAGAGCTACGACGGCATTCGGATACCCCAGGAGTCCTTGCGGGTGTGGAAGCGAACGGTGGAGAACGAGGACGGCACGGAGACCACCGAGTCTCTGGTGGGGGTCTACTGCCGCATCGGCGTGGAAGCCTGGTTCAAGCCGGTGACGGTGGTGTACCAGGGGGAGGACTACTATCTGGTAACAGCCAACCCCACCGCCATGGGAAGCGGGATGTCGGAGAAGCAGACGGAACTGTATACCCTCCGGGCAGGGGACGAAGTGGTCGTCACCGCCAAGGATCTTTATAACGGAAAGGTGATCGGATAACATGAGCATTGCAGAAAATATTCAGTCCATCCGGCAGCGGATGGCGGCGGCGGCCCAGGCCGCCGGCCGGGAGGACCCCATCCTTCTGGTGGGCGCCAGCAAGATGAACGACGCGGCGGCCTGCAGGGAGGCGGTGGCGGCCGGCATCGACGCCCTGGGAGAGAACCGGGTCCAGGAGCTGCTGGGCAAGTATGCCGAGGGGGCCTATGAGGGCGCGCCCCTCCACTTCATCGGCCACCTCCAGCGCAACAAGGTACGGCAGATCGTGGGAAAGGTGTCCCTGATCCACTCCGTGTCCTCTCTGGAGCTGCTGGAGGAGATCCAGCGCCAGGCGGAGAAACAGGGCCTCACCCAGGCGGTGCTGCTGGAGGTGAACATCGGCGGGGAGGAGAGCAAGAGCGGCTTTGCCCCGGAGGAGGTGGAGGCCGCCGCCCGCCGGGCGGCGCAGCTGCCCAACATTTCCATGGAGGGTCTCATGACCATCCCTCCCATTCAGACGGTTCCCCATGAAAATCTTCCCTATTTCCGGGATGTCTATCGTCTTTATATTGACATAGGGGAAAAAGTGTTCCATAATAAGCTAAAATATCTGTCCATGGGCATGAGCGACGATTTCGAGGACGCCATTGCCGCCGGCGCCAACATGGTCCGCGTCGGAAGCGCCATTTTTGGCGCCAGACATTATATTTGAGACAGGAGGTACCCTCCATGGGAATTTTTGACGAGGTGAAGAAGATCTTCAACCCCTATGAGGACGAGGACGACTACGATCAGGACTACGAGGACCAGGAATCCTCCCCCTTTGTGGACGAGCGGGAGCGGGACCGGGACCGCGACCGTGACCGGGATCGGGACCGTCAGCGGGACAGCGGCGACCGCCGTTCCTCCTCCGCCTCCTTTGACGAGCGGCGCAACAAGGTGGTGAACATCGCCGCCACCACCCAGCTGAAGGTGGTGCTGGTGAAGCCGGAGCGCTTTGAGATGGCCAGCGAGATTGCGGACCACCTGAAGGAAAAGCGGACGGTGCTGCTGAACCTGGAGTCCACTCAGAAGGACATTGCCCGCCGTCTTGTGGACTTTCTCTCCGGCGTGGCTTACGCCAGCGAAGGCCGCATCAAGAAGGTGGCGGCCAACACCTACATCATCACCCCCTATCACGTGGAGATGGTGGGGGATCTGCTGGACGAGCTGGAGAGCAACGGCCTGTACTTTTGACCCTTAGAGGAGGAAGAGAGAGATGTTGACCCCCCAGGAAGTAAGCAGCAAGACCTTCCCCAAGGCGGTGATGGGCGGCTACGGCATGGCCGCGGTGGACGATTTTCTGGACAAGCTCACCGAGGACTATACCGCTCTGTTCCAGGAGAACACGGCGCTGAAGGCCAAGGCCAAGCAGCTGAGCGACGAGATTGAGCGCTACCGGAAGGTGGACGATCAGATGCGGGCCACCCTTCTGGCGGCTCAGGAGATGGCGGAGAAGACCGTGGCCGATGCGGAGCACCTGCGCCAGTCGGTGGAGCAGGAGGTAGCGGAAAAGCGGAAGGCCCTTTTGGGCGACGCGGAGAAGGCCGCCAAGGAGCGGATGGATGCGCTGCGCCGGGAAATTGCCGACGAAGAATACCGCCTGGCGGAGAAGAAGGCCCAGGTGGACGCGGCCATTGCCGGCGAGGAGCTGCGGCTGGAAAAGGCTCGGGCGGCGGTCGGCAAGTTTATGGAGATCGCCAGGGGCAACTGCCAGGAGCAGCTGAAGATTCTGGAGCGCCTGCAGAATATGGTACCGGCGGTGCCGGTAAAGCACCCGGAGCGTCCGGCTCTCAAGGAGGAGGCCCCCAAGGAGGCGCCCGCCCCGGCGGCGAAGGAGGCGGAAGCCCCTGCCGCTTCTGCCGAGGAAGAGATTCCCTCCATTCCGGAGATGGCGGCAGCCGCTGAGGCCCCGAAGGCGGAGGAGCCGCCGGTGCAGCTGGATGAGAATTTCTTCACCGCCCAGGTACCCAGCATGTCCGCTCTCCGGGAGCGGATGCGCCAGGAGATGCACAAGCCGGAGGTACACCATAAAAAGCAGGAGGAGACCGCCCCCGCCGAGGAGGAGCCCTCGGTGGAGGAGAGCATCCGCAGCGCCATGGAGGAGCTGAAGGTGGAGGGCGCCGCCTCTTACGACGACGCGGAAGCCACCCGGGTCATCAACCTCGACGACCTGCAGTTTGGCCGTAACTACAAACGAGGGGAGTAAGCCCCTTCGGGGAGCATCCGCCAGATCGGACGCTCCCCGAAGTTTTCTGTAAGAACGCCCTCAGGCCGGGCGGGGCCGGTTTTATCCTTCTGACGAAGGATGGCGTCGTTTTTATCGGTACCCGACGGTGTACCGTTTGGTGTTTTGCCTCCGGCGGGTGACTTTTCTCGCCAAAGAAAAGTCACCAAAAGTTGGCTTAGAACCAAGGTTCTAAGAACTCCTTTCTTTCCTACCGGAACCGGAAAGTCAGGGAGGCTTTTGGCGGGGGCTTTGTACGAGTGACGCCGATTTGGGTCATCTTCTGCTTGAAGCGCCGCGCTCCGCGCTGATGTGGTGGGTTGACGTAGCCTTAAGCCTTCCCCCGCTGGGAGAAGGTGGCGCGAAGCGCCGGATGAGGGATCGCGTGGTGCAGGGTAACGATAGAAAAAAGTCTCTGCCCTTGGGCTTCCCTCATCCTCCCCAGTGTGCCCACTGGGGCACCCCGCAGCGTTAAGAAAACATGCCGGTGGCATGTTTTTAGCGTAGGCCACATCGCGCCCGCAGGCGCATTTCGGAGCGCAACCGAGCGCAGCGAGGCTCTTAGCGCGGAGATGGTGACTTTTCTTCCGCGAGAAAAGTCACCCGCCGGAGGCAAAGAAGGTATCGAAACACCGTCGGCCTTCGACAAAAAAGCCCCCGCCTTCGTCAGAGGGCAAAAAAGGAACCGTGCCGGTCCCGGCGAGCGGACAAAGAAAGGAGGCCCCCGGATGGAGGAGCGGTCCCGGCCCATTGTGGCTCTCCTGTATGACTACGACAAGACCCTCTGCACCCAGGACATGCAGAACTACAGCTTCATCCCCAGTCTGGGCATGGCCCCGGAGGATTTCTGGCGGCTGGCCAATCAGTTCGGCTGGCAGCAGAAGATGGACGGTATCCTGGCGTACATGTACACCATGATCCAGGTGTGCCGGGAAAAGGACATCCCCATCACCCGCCAATCCCTCCGCCGCCACGGCCGCAGCATCACCTTTTTCCCCGGCGTCACCGACTGGTTCGACCGCATCAACCGCTTCGGGCGCTCCCAGGGTGTGGAGGTGGAACACTATGTCATCTCCTCCGGCCTGCGGGAGATCATCGAGGGCAGCGCCATCGCCGGAGCCTTCAAGGAGATCTATGCCAGCGAATTCTACTATGACGACACCGGTGCTCCCGTCTGGCCCAAGCTGGCCGTCAACTTCACCGCCAAAACCCAATTTGTCTACCGCATCAACAAGGGTGTGTTGGATGTGTCCGACGACAAAACGCTGAATGCATCCATGCCCGACGACAGCAAGCGCATTCCCTTTCCCAACATGATCTACGTGGGCGACGGCCTCAGCGACGTGCCCTGCATGAAAATGATGCGTGCCTACGGCGGCCAGGCCATTGCCGTCTACCAGGCCACGAGCCGCCCCGGCGTGGAGCAGCTCATGCAGGACAGCCGGGTGGATTTCATCTTCCCCGCCGACTACCGGGAGGGCAGCGGCCTGGAGCGCACCATGCAGAATATCATCCGGAAAATGGCCGTCTCCCACCGTCTGGAGGAGGAGAGCAGCCGCCAGCTGCAGGCTATCCGAAACCAACCGTGCAAACACAAATAAGGAGGAACCAACAATATGTATCGTATGGAAGATTGTCCCGCCTGCCGGGAGGGTGTGGGCTCCCTGGAGCACGAGGGTGGCTGGTGCTGCTATGTCCAGTGCCTGGACTGCGGCGCACGTACCGCCGAATTTCCCTACCGCAATGAGGAGGAGAAGGAGGCCGCCGAACAGGCTGCCCTGCGCATGTGGAATATGGGCAAGGTCATCCGCAGCGACCCGGGAGAATGATTCCACTTGGAATTATTTATATTTTATAATACAGGCCGTATTATATTTGACAAAAAAACAGCCTCCCGCCGGGATATTCCCGGCTGGGAGGCTGTCGCATTTTTTCTTTATGGCTGCGCCTGTTCCCGCTCCATCGCCCGGATATCCCGGAGGAAAATGGTGCAAAACAGCAGGGCGGAAATGGCCACACTGATAAAATCCGCCACCGGCTCCGCCAGGAACACAGCAAAGACCTTGTTCTCAAAGAAGTGGGGCAGGATGTAGATGAGAGGGATCAGCAGCACGACCTTCCGCATGCAGGCGATGACCAGGGAGGCCTTGGCCTTGCCGGTGGAGAGGAATGCCTGCTGGGCCGACATCAGAATCGCCAGAAGGCACATCACCGCTGTGTACACCCGCAGGGCCCACACGCCCATATCCATCAGGGCCTGGGACTCGCTGTTGAACAGCAGCACGAACACCTGTGGGAACAGCTGCACCGCTCCCCACAGCACCACCATATAGGCGGCGCTGATGCCCAGCATCACCCATACCGCCTTCTTCACCCGCTTGGGATTCCTGGCGCCGTAGTTGTAGCTGATAATAGGCTGCGCCCCCTGGCCAATGCCCTGGGCGGGGAGCCACACCATCTGCATCACCGTGCTGGCGATGGTCATGGCCCCCACCGCCACATCCCCGCCGTATCGGCGGAGAGAGGAGTTGAAGGCCACGTTGAGGACGGCCTCGGTGGCCTGCATTACGAAGGGAGCCAGACCCAGAGCCAGCACCGGCAGCAGAATCGACACCTTGGGCCGCAGATGTTCCCGCCGGACCCGAAGGGTGGTGTGGGGGCTCTTCACCAGGAACCACACAATGAACGCCGCCGACAGGGCCTGGGACAAAATGGTGGCCAGAGCCGCCCCGCTGACGCCCATGTGGAGGGCATAGATGAAGATGGGGTCCAGCACGATATTGGTTACCGCGCCGATGAGGACGGCGGCCATGGCGAAGTTGGTGTAGCCCTGGGTGGTGATGAAGAGATTCAGCCCCAGGGCCAGCATGACGAACAGGGAGCCGCTGGCGTAGATTTGCATATAGGGCAGGGCATACACAATTGTGTTGTCACTGGCCCCGAAGAGATAGAGCATAGGCTCGCTGAACACCAGGAAGACAGCCGTTAAAGGAATGGCGGTGAGAATCAGGGAGGTAAAGCAAGTGCCAAGGATCCGCTCCGCCTCCCGGTTGTTGCCCTTGCCCATCTCAATGGAGGCCCGGGGTGCGCCGCCCTGGCCCAGCAGCATGGCAAAAGCAGAAATGAGGTAAATTACCGGGAAGCACAGTCCCACGCCGGTGAGGGCAGTCTCCCCCACCACCGGCATGTGACCGATGTAAATCCGGTCCACGATGTTATATAGGAGATTGACCAGCTGGGCCAGGACCGTGGGAACGGCCAGCTTCAGCAGCAGGCGGCCTACAGGGGCCGACCCCAGCTGAATACTCATGTCAGGAGATGTGCTGTGTTGCATGTAATTCCCTTCTTTTTTAAGTTACAGGATAAACCCGCCGTCGGCGGTGAGGACCTGACCGGTAATAAAAGCGGAACGGTCGTCGGCAAAGAAGGCCACCGCCTGGGCGATGTCCTCGGGGGTGCCCAGACGGCCCACCGGGGTTTCCTCCCGGAGCTGGGCCATGGTCTCCTCCCCCAGCTGCCGCACCATATCCGTTGCAATAACGCCGGGGGCCACGCAGTTGACCCGAATGCCCGAGGGGGCCAGCTCCGCCGCCAGAGAGCGGGTAAGACCAATAACAGCGGCCTTGCTGGCGGCGTAGGCCACCTCGCAGGAGGCGCCCCGAAGGCCCCAGATGGAGGAGAGATTGACAATGGAGCCGTGTTTCACGTGAAGCATATGGGGCAGCACCGCCTGACAGGCGTAAAAAGGGCCGTCCACGTTGACGGCAAAGATTCTGCGCCAGGTCTCCGGCGTCACGTCCTGAAACAGCTCCTGCCGGGCAATCCCGGCGTTGTTTACCAGCAGGGAGATGGGGCCCAGCTCCTCCTCCGCCCTCTGGATGGCGGCGGTAATGGCGTCCCGGTCTGCCACATCGGCGGTATAGACGGCACAACGGCCCCCTTCTTTCTGAAGCTCCTGTGCCAGCATCTCTGCGGCCTCCCGGGAACGAAGGCAGTGGAGGGCCACAGTCCACCCCTCCCGGCTGAGGCGGCGGGCCACGGCGGCTCCGATCCCTCGAGCGCTGCCGGTAACAAAAGCGGTTTTTTCCATGGACTTCTCCCCTTTTTCTTTGGTGTGCCTGATTTTGTCTATGCTATCAAAATTTTACGCCGATTGCAACAATTAGGTGTTGACAAATCGTAAACTTTAGGGTAATATATGACTGTTCTGTTCGGACGCTTAGCTCAGCTGGCTAGAGCACCTGCTTGACGTGCAGGGGGTCAGCGGTTCAAGTCCGTTAGCGTCCACCACGAAACCCTTAGAGCCTCAAGGCTTTGAGGGTTTTTTCTTTTTATCTATTTCCTTCTTTGTTAGTAACTTGTTTGCAACGTAAAACGATCCCCCGGACGGTTCTGGTCCGGGGGATCGTTTTTATTCTTTGTGCTGTGTTTCGTCGTCTTTGCTTTCCTCCTGGGGGATCACCCGGTCCCCGGCCTCGTCCACCGCCGTCTTCACGGCGGCCAGACCCCGGATCAGGAACTCCGGCACGTCCACCCCCAGGGCCACCATGTTTTCCAAAATGCTGGTCAACTCATTGATGATGTACAGAGCCAGGACGAACCAGCCGATGAGCTGAAGGAAATCCAGCCTGACGCCGATCACCGTGCCCAGCTCTACAAACACCGCGCTGAGGCCGAAGGCCAGGGCGATCAC